>NZ_JBGOOM010000003.1:0-124908 GCF_041439575.1 Vibrio sp. 5S239
AGGTTCTGGCGCCGAGAGGTGTGAGAGTTCAAGTCTCTCCGACCGCACCATTATTAAATAGTGAATCTATTAGATTTATTATGGCTACTTAGCTCAGTTGGTTAGAGCACATCACTCATAATGATGGGGTCGCAGGTTCAAATCCCGCAGTAGCCACCATTCTTTCTTCAAGAAAGAATATACAACGTTATATTGAATCACCAATGTCGATATAACTACACTCTTCGCTAGGCTCTTTGCTTAGTTGAGAGGAAAGCTTTGCTGCGGTCGTGGCGGAATTGGTAGACGCACCAGATTTAGGTTCTGGCGCCGAGAGGTGTGAGAGTTCAAGTCTCTCCGACCGCACCATCATTTATAAAACCCAGCTTTTTAGCTGGGTTTTGTTTTATCTGGAATATGAAAATCTGCTAACCAAATCACCAAATATTTCCCTCTCACTCTTCACTTTTTCGTTCTTTTTATAAGACAATGTCAGCTCCATTTTCTAACTGAGTCTGACTGCTAATGAAAATCCTCCCTTTAACGATCGGTTGCTACACGGACACACCAAGTAAAAGCCAAGGTGTTTATCAAACTCAGTTAGACTTAGGTACAGGAAAACTATTACCTTTTAAGCTTGTCGCCGAGTGTAATAACCCCTCTTTTGTCGTAGCGACAAAACTTGGAATTTATACCGCATCTGAAGTCGACCAGCAAAAACAACCCCAGCTATTTCATATTCCTAATACATATTCAAAGACAACGACCAATTCAGGAATTATCTCGGGCAGCCACCCCTGCCATGTCGCGATTGCTCCCAACAATAAATTTGCTATTACGTCGCAGTACTCATCAGGCACATTCGATATTTTTAGTCTAAGTATCAATGGCAATATCGATAAGCGACTCAAAACAATCAAAATGGTCGGTTCTGGGCCGAACAAAGATCGACAAACTGGGCCTCATGCTCATCAGTGCCTGTTCTTACAAAACTCACCACAGCTTGTCACCGTCGATCTAGGAGCTGATAAAATCAATTTCTATTGCTTTGACGAAGAACAGGAAGAGTTTCTAGACGAACCAATGCAAGCCATTAAAGCGCCAGCAGGTAATGGGCCTCGCCATTTGGTCTTCAATAAGGCTGAAGATAAGGCCTACGTACTCTGTGAGCTCTCTGAAACGATACTCATGTTGGAAAAAGTTTTAGGTGTGTGGAGCATTGTGGAGGAAATAGATGCCCTTCCGAATATGGAGAAGGGAGAAGCCGCAGCTGCAATTAAGTTATCGCCAGATGAGCAATTCCTATATGTGTCTGGTCGATATCAATCAAGGATCAGTAGCTTCAAAATAGATTCTATGACTAAAATACCAATTTTTATTGATAGCTATAGCACTGAAGGTAACTTTCCTCGCGACTTTCATATCACTGACTGTGGACAATGGCTTATCGCCGCAAACCAGCACTCCAACAACATCACATCATTCAAGCGAGATAATGAGGACGGGTCTTTGGTTTATACAGGGTACTCTTTAGAGATCGATACACCTGTTTGTATTACACAGCAGTTATAGCATCCAACGCCATACAAAAAAGGAGAGCATCAGCTCTCCTTCTCTATGTAAATAACCTTATGTAACCGTTTAAAGGCCCAACGCGTATTTCAATACTTGAGCTTTAATCGGCCCTGAGTTTTCTGCTAGCTTTAGTGCAGCATTACGTACAAACTTTAGAGGGCCAATGTCGTTGCTGAATGTCTTGTAGAAGAAATCCATGCCACTCTGCATCATTAAGTTGTCGCCTCTTCTCATAACCTCATAGCGCCTTACTACAGAATGATTCAGCTCACGTTTTTCTTTAGTCACATCCAATAGAGCGGCAACATCTTTAAAGCCTAAATTTACGCCCTGCCCTGCCAAAGGGTTAATCGTATGTGCAGAATCCCCAACTAAAATGCAGTTTTTCTTCGAGTATGATTGAGCATGACGTCGTGTCAGAGGAAAAGAACCCGAATTCAAGACTTTGATATCACCTAACTCTTTAGGAAAGTGAGTAAGCACTTCGTTACGTAGTTTTTCAGGGGTCATTGCTGACAGTTGCTTAATACGCAGTGGAGAGTCATACCAAACTAACGAGCCCTGCCCGACTTCTTGACCGTCAGAGATTAGAGAACACAAAGGCAAAAATGAACGAGGACCACTTGGTAGGAATTGCTGCCAAGTAATATCTTGCTGAGGAAGTTCTGTTTCGACATTGATAAGCATGCAGTGCTGTCGGTAATCCCAAGCTGTAATGCCAATTCCAGCTTGCTGACGAACGGCTGAATTCGCGCCATCAGCACCAACCAACCACTTCGCTGATAACTCAGCTCCTGATTGAAGCTTAACGATATTGGTTTCACCAAACTCAATCTCATCCAGCTTTTCTGGGCATAACAGTTCGAGATTGTCGTAGGCATCGAATTGAGACCATAACCCTAGTTGAATGAGCCTATTCTCAACGATATAGCCTAGACGAGGTAAATCGAGAGAAGCAGCATCAAATCGAGTACGACACTCTGGGTGCTCCCACGTTTCTAAACGCTTGTAAGAACACACTCGCATCGCTGCAATACTTTGCCATGCACCAAGATCTTCAAGTAAATCGACCGATGCTTGAGAAATCGCTGACACACGAATGTCCATCGCTTGTGACTCATCAAAAGCTTGTGGGGCAAAACCTTCGATCACCGCAACACTCAGCCCTTGCTTTGCAAAGCCGACCGCTGTTGCGGCGCCAACCATGCCGCCACCGACTACCACAATATCGTAACTGTTCATATTTTGTACTTATCAGTTTGATTCTTTGACTGTTTTTGATTGTACTTTTTCATAACTAACTTGTAACCAAAAACCTTATTCGAAAAAAGGGTTATCCCTTATGGTATATGGCGTTAACAATAATAAAAACCACTACATAAGAGATTTGTTCAGACTACTAGTCAGTCGGTTTTGAAACCAGTACAATACGCCGCTTGCCGCTAGAGCCAGTCATAAAATTGAATACCTAATTATGACAAACAATGCTGGCGGATGAATAATGGGCGATTTGCTCCCTTAAATTAAACTAACGATCGAGCGAACATATAATGAGTAAGAAACTGCTAATTAAAACTTGGGGCTGTCAGATGAATGAATACGATTCATCAAAAATGGCCGACCTGCTTAACGCTGCAAATGGCTATGAGCTAACTGAAGTACCTGAGGAAGCAGACGTACTACTATTGAATACTTGTTCTATCCGCGAAAAAGCGCAAGAAAAAGTATTCCACCAGCTTGGTCGTTGGAAAACGCTTAAAGATAAAAAAGAAGGTGTGGTGATCGGTGTGGGTGGCTGTGTAGCAACTCAGGAAGGCGACCACATTCGTCAACGAGCACCGTACGTAGACGTTATCTTTGGCCCACAAACTCTACACCGTCTGCCAGAGATGATTAAGTCATCACTGTCTAACGAAAAACCAGTAATGGATATCTCATTCCCTGAGATCGAAAAGTTCGATAACTTGCCGGAACCTAAAGCAGACGGCGCAACAGCCTACGTTTCTATCATGGAAGGTTGCTCTAAGTACTGTACTTACTGTGTTGTTCCATATACTCGTGGTGAAGAAGTTAGCCGTCCAATGGATGATGTACTCTACGAAGTTGCACAACTGGCAGAGCAAGGCGTACGTGAAGTTAACCTACTTGGTCAGAACGTAAACGCATACCGTGGTCCAACACACGAAGGTGATATCTGTTCATTCGCAGAACTGCTTCGTCTTGTTGCTTCTATCGATGGTATCGATCGTATTCGTTTCACAACAAGCCACCCGCTTGAGTTTGGTGACGACATCATTGAAGTTTACAAAGATACCCCTGAACTAGTGAGCTTCCTTCACCTACCAGTACAAAGTGGTAGTGACCGTATTCTTACGATGATGAAGCGTCCACATACGGCTATCGAGTACAAATCTATTATCCGTAAACTGCGTAAAGCTCGTCCTGATATTCAAATCAGTTCTGACTTTATTGTTGGTTTCCCTGGTGAATCTAAGCAAGACTTCCAAGATACAATGAAGCTAATTAAAGAAGTTGATTTCGATATGAGCTTCAGCTTTGTTTTCTCTCCACGTCCAGGTACGCCAGCGGCAGATTACCCATGTGATGTACCAGCACAAGAGAAGAAAGATCGTCTGTACGAACTGCAACAAACGGTAAACACACAAGCTATGCGCTTCTCTCGTCTAATGCTAGGCACCGAGCAACGTATCCTTGTTGAAGGCCCATCAAGAAAGAACCTAATGGAACTGCGTGGCCGTACAGAAAACAGCCGTGTTGTGAACTTCGAAGGCTCTGCAGACCTAATCGGCCAGTTCGTAGATGTGAAGATCACTGAGGTTTACACCAACTCACTACGTGGCGAATTGGTTCGAACAGAAAAAGACATGGGTCTACGCGTTGTTATGACTCCAGCAGAAATGATGGAAAAAACAAAACGCGAAGACGAGCTAGGCGTAGCAACCTTTACGCCATAAGCAATACAACTGTTTGAGCACAAAGCACAAACACAAAGCTTGAAATTACCTAACTAAGTGACCATCTTAGAAATAGGGAATATCACCATCAGAAGCCCGGTCTATATCGGGCTTTTTGCTCTTTTTGTATTTAAGAGTGAGTGGCACAAAATGAGAGGCTAATTTGAGCAATAAAATCGTTACCTTAGAGATAAATCTAGAGCCAGCAGATAACAAGCGCTTGGCAAGCTTATGCGGACCATTTGACGACAACATCAAGCATCTTGAGCGTCGTCTGGGGGTTGAGATTAATTACCGTAGCAATTTTTTCACGATTGTCGGTAAGCCTCACACGACAGCCGCAGCTTTAGACATCATCAAACACCTCTATGTTGAAACGGCTCCAGTTAAAGGCAACATAATCGATATCGAACCAGAGCAAGTGCACCTGGCGATCACCGAGTCTGGTATTTTGGAACAACACGTCGAGTCTGAAATTGACTACGGCAAAGAAGTCACCATTAAGACTAAAAAAGGCGTCATCAAACCTCGTACGCCAAACCAAGCACAGTATCTAATGAATATGGTGACTCATGACATCACTTTTGGTATCGGTCCAGCAGGAACTGGTAAAACATATTTAGCCGTTGCGGCAGCTGTCGATGCACTCGAACGCCAAGAGGTTCGCCGTATTCTACTGACTCGCCCTGCTGTTGAAGCCGGTGAGAAACTTGGTTTCCTTCCTGGTGATTTAAGCCAGAAAGTCGATCCATATTTGCGTCCACTTTACGATGCACTCTTCGAAATGCTTGGCTTTGAACGTGTTGAAAAGTTGATTGAACGTAACGTGATTGAAGTTGCGCCACTGGCTTACATGCGTGGCCGTACACTGAATGATGCGTTTATCATTCTTGATGAGAGCCAAAACACCACGGTTGAACAGATGAAAATGTTCTTAACCCGTATCGGTTTTAACTCGCGCGCTGTGATCACGGGTGATATAACGCAAATCGATTTACCTCGTGGTGCAAAATCAGGCTTACGTCATGCAACCGAAGTGCTCAGTGAAGTTGATGACATTAGCTTTAACTTCTTCATGTCTGAGGACGTCGTTCGTCATCCAGTGGTTGCTCGTATCGTCAACGCATACGAGAAGTGGGAAGCGAAAGACCAGAAAGAACGCAAAGAGTTTGAAAAGCGTAAACGTGAAGAGCGCGAAGCCAAACTTCTTGAGGCTCAACAAGTAGCGACGACACAACTAGCAACACAAAATAGTTCAGCGGTTACAGGGCAAGGTGATAAATAGATGTCTATTGAACTAGACTTGCAATTAGCGGTCGAAAATGAGCAAGGTCTCCCAACCGAACAAGATATTCAGCTTTGGTTAGACAAGACAATTCCTCAGTTTCAAGAGAACGCCGAGTTGACAGTTCGTATCGTAGATACAGAAGAAAGCCACCAGCTCAATCATGAATACCGTGGAAAAGACAAACCGACTAACGTGTTGTCTTTTCCATTCGAGGCTCCTCCTGGGATCGAGTTAGATCTACTGGGCGACCTTATTATCTGCCGCCAAGTTGTCGAGAAAGAAGCAGAAGAGCAAAATAAGCCTCTGTTAGCACACTGGGCTCATATGGTTGTACATGGTAGCCTCCATCTGCTAGGTTATGATCATATCGAAGATGATGAAGCTGAAGAGATGGAGTCACTCGAGACAGAAATCATGCAAACTATGGGCTTTGAAGACCCTTACATTCTAGAAAAGTAAATTGATTCTAGTAAAGTAGATTGCAGAGAAACAAGAACTCATCGAACCTGTTGTTTTCACAGGAATCTGAGTTTTAATGTGTGCTATCACACTTCTGGTAGCGTTATTTTTTGAGAAATCATGAACGAAGGTAACCCCCCCACTTCTGAGGGAAGTAAAAAATCTGAAGGTCCGAGTAGAAAGTCCTTCTTTGAACGCCTAGGCCAACTATTTCAAGGCGAAATGAAAGACCGCCAAGAGCTCGTAGATATTATCCGCGACTCAGAAATTAATGACCTAATTGACCACGACACTCGCGACATGCTCGAAGGTGTTATGGAGATTTCAGAGATGCGAGTACGCGATATCATGCTGCCTCGCTCTCAAATGGTTACAGTTGAACGCACCGATGACTTAGATACATTGACTGCGCTTATTACTGATGCTCAACACTCTCGCTACCCAGTGATCAGTGAAGATAAAGACCATGTTGAAGGCATTCTATTAGCGAAGGACCTACTTAAGTATCTAGGTTCAGACAGTGCCCCATTTGATATCGAACAAGTGATTCGCCCTGTAGTGGTCGTTCCGGAAAGTAAGCGAGTTGATCGCCTACTTAAGGAGTTCCAAGAAGAGCGTTACCATATGTCTATCGTAGTCGATGAGTTTGGCGGTGTTTCAGGCCTAGTCACCATTGAAGATATCCTCGAAGAAATCGTTGGTGAAATAGAAGACGAGTTTGACGATGAAGAAGAGCTAGATATTCGCAAGCTGAGTAAGCATACCTATTCGGTTAAAGCTTTAACTACCATTGAAGAGTTTAACGAAACGTTTAACACAACCTTCAGTGATGATGAAGTGGATACTGTGGGTGGTATGGTGATGACAGCCCTCGGTCACCTGCCTGTTCGTGGAGAAGTAGTAGAAATCGACAACTACCATTTCAAAATAACATCAGCGGATAATCGTCGCGTGATCCAGCTACAGGTAACCGTTCCTGATGAGCAACCTCTTCCGACTACCGAAGAATAACAACCTCTCTCTAAAGAGATGACAGAAATTAGATGACTAAGACCTTTATTCATCGCCTATTACGGCCGCTTGCGGCCGTTTTTGTTGGCGCTATAACAACCTTTTCGTTTGCACCATACTCGATATGGTCTCTTGCTATTCTCAGCCCAGCCTTATTGCTTTTGCTGATCCACAACCGATCACCTAAAAGTGCGCTTTGGATTGGTTATGCATGGGGTTTAGGCCAATTTACAACAGGTATCAGTTGGGTATATGTCAGCATTGATGGCTTTGGTGGAATGCCACTGGCAGCCAACCTGTTTTTAATGGCATTGCTTGTTGGCTACCTAGCTGTTTATTCGGGTCTATTTACTTGGAGTCTAAACAAGTTTTTTCCTGCCAATAGTCTCAGTCGGTATTTCCTCGCGGCGCCAGCATTGTGGTTAATCAGTGATTGGCTGCGTGGATGGGTAATGACTGGTTTCCCTTGGTTATGGTTAGGCTACAGCCAAATCGATTCTCCGTTAGGCTCATTCGCACCTATTGGCGGTGTAGAGCTGGTCACTCTAGCGATCATTACTTCAGCCTCCGCACTTGCCTATACGGTTATCAACAAGGCATGGAGTGTCAGCATCATCCCTGCCATCGTGTTTAGTGCAGGTTTCGGTATTCGAAACATCGATTGGGTGACACCGAACCCAGACAAAACAACGTCAGTCGTATTAATCCAAGGTAACGTCGCTCAAGACAGTAAATGGCTACCCAGTCATCGCTGGCCAACTATGATGAAATACACCGACCTGAGCAGAGAAAACTGGGGAGCTGATATCATCATCTGGCCTGAAGCGGCGATCCCTGCATTTGAGGTTGAGATCCCTTCTTTCTTACGCAACTTAGACAGCGCAGCCAAGATGAACAACAGCTCAATCATCACCGGTGTGCTAAATCAGTCTGAAGATAAGAAGTACTACAACAGTATTCTGTCACTAGGAGTAAACCCATACGGAGAATATAGCTATGATCCAAACGAACGCTACCATAAACATCACCTATTACCATTTGGTGAGTTCGTTCCGTTTGAAGATATCCTTCGTCCATTGGCACCATTATTCAACTTACCAATGTCATCGTTCAGCCGCGGCGATTTCGTCCAGCCAAACATAGTGGCAAATGGTCGTCACCTTACACCTGCGCTGTGTTATGAAATAATCTTTAATGAACAAGTAAGGCGAAATGTTACCGATGAGACAGACTTTATCTTAACGCTCTCTAACGATGCGTGGTTTGGTCGTTCAATTGGGCCTCTGCAACATATGGAAATCGCTCAAATGCGTGCTCTAGAGCTCGGCAAGCCTCTTATTCGCTCTACCAACAATGGCGTAACGGCTGTGACAGATCACAAAGGTAAGATCATCAAACAGATACCTCAGTTTGAAACCGCAGTACTAAAAGCTGAACTCGTTTCAACAGATGGTCAAACCCCCTATCGCGTGTTTGGTACTTGGCCATTGTATATCTGGGTTCTATTGAGCTTGGTGGTCGGTTGGCTAGTGAGAAGACAAAAAGACTAAAGACAAGATGCAGGTTGATGTGAGTGCATCAACCTGCATCTTTATTATATAAGCAGTTTAGAAGAGGCAGCAGCTAAAGCTAAGGTTTCAATGCCTTTCGGCTAAATCCAGTCGAACCGCACTTAATACAAGGGATGATGGTTGTTGGGTGGTTATATTCCGTTTGATTCCCACACTCATCACATACGAGTGTACCTAAACCAATAACTTCACCAGCTTGGTATAGACCTTGGTGCTCCAGGTCTTGGAACAGTTCAACCCACTCCACTTTAGTTCGATCAGTGATATCTAACAGACCTTGCCAAATAGAGTCTGCAATCATCAAATAAAATGGACCGCTTTTACTCTCTTCGTAACTTTCAGAAAACTCTTTCAAGTCCGACTTAACATACGCTGAAATCAATGATAACTCGTCTTTGGTCATATCATTGGCTGCTTTAGCAAACTTACCTGACGTTTCAATTTTATTGTTGAACTCTTCGGGGCTATGCTTCAGCGTTTCAATTACCTCTTCGACGACTTCTTCATAGAGTGCTTTTTTCTTCGGCATAAACAACCTCCTTAAGATTACAAACCTTTATCTTAGGTAACTGGTATACAGCTAAGCAAGCAATCCCTCACAAACAAATGCAATTCATACTCTTAAGCATAGCTGTCTTAAGTAATACGGTTGAATTTACGCAATCAACCATGGTGCAACTGCAAGTATGAAGGGTATAACTATTGTTGTACTAAGCTCCTTTAGGTATTCTATGACGATCTGTAAGATTCTGTTCTAACCGAACTCACAAATTCCAAGATAACCGGATACCATCGATGCAAGAACAATATAACCCGCAAGAGATTGAACAAAAGGTTCAACAACACTGGGATGACAGCGAGACTTTCGTTGTAAGTGAAGACCCAAACAAAGAAAAATTCTACTGTCTGTCTATGTTCCCGTACCCAAGTGGCCGACTGCACATGGGTCACGTGCGTAACTACACCATCGGTGATGTGGTATCTCGTTTCCAACGTCTACAAGGCAAAAATGTAATGCAGCCAATCGGTTGGGATGCATTCGGCCTACCTGCAGAAAACGCAGCTGTAAAAAACAACACAGCGCCTGCACCATGGACTTACGAAAACATTGAGTACATGAAAAACCAACTTAAGCTTTTAGGCTTTGGTTACGACTGGAACCGTGAATTCGCAACGTGTACGCCTGAGTACTACCGTTGGGAACAAGAGTTCTTCACTAAGCTTTACGAAAAAGGCCTAGTTTACAAGAAGACTTCTTCTGTTAACTGGTGTCCGAACGACCAAACGGTACTGGCAAACGAGCAAGTAGAAGACGGTTGCTGCTGGCGTTGTGATACGCCGGTAGAGCAAAAGAAAATTCCACAGTGGTTCATTAAGATCACTGAGTACGCTCAAGAGCTACTAGATGACCTAGACAACCTTGAAGGTTGGCCTGAAATGGTTAAAACCATGCAGCGCAACTGGATCGGCCGCTCTGAAGGTGTTGAGCTATCTTTCGCTGTTAACGGTGAAGAAGCGCCACTGGAAGTTTACACAACTCGTCCAGACACGCTAATGGGTGTTTCTTACGTGGGTATTGCTGCAGGTCACCCTCTTGCAGAGAAAGCATCTCAAAACAACCCAGAGCTTGCTGCATTCGTTGAAGAGTGTCGTAACACTAAAGTGGCTGAAGCTGAACTCGCAACTATGGAAAAGAAAGGTATGGATACTGGCTTAACGGCTATCCACCCTCTTAACGGTCGTGTTGTTCCTGTATACGTAGCAAACTTCGTTCTTATGGATTACGGCACAGGTGCGGTAATGGCGGTTCCTGCTCACGATCAACGTGACTACGAATTCGCAACGAAGTACGGCATCGACATTATCCCAGTAATCAAGCCAGAAGATGGTTCTGAGCTAGACGTTTCTGAGGCAGCTTACACAGAGAAAGGCGTACTGTTCGACTCTGGTGAGTTCGATGGTCTTGCTTTCCAAGAAGCATTCGATGCAATCGCTGCGAAACTTGAAGCTGAAGGCAAAGGTAAGAAGACAGTAAACTTCCGTCTACGTGACTGGGGTGTATCTCGTCAGCGTTACTGGGGTGCCCCAATCCCAATGGTAACCACTGAAGACGGTGAAGTTCACCCAGTACCAGCAGACCAGCTACCCGTTATTCTTCCGGAAGACGTGGTAATGGATGGTGTGACTAGCCCAATCAAGGCTGACAAGTCTTGGGCAGAAACAACCTTCAACGGCGAACCTGCGCTACGTGAAACTGATACATTCGATACGTTCATGGAGTCTTCTTGGTACTACGCTCGTTACTGTTCACCACAAGCTGACGATATCCTAGATCCAGAGAAAGCAAACTACTGGCTACCAGTGGACCAATACATTGGTGGTATTGAGCACGCGTGTATGCACCTGCTTTACTCTCGCTTCTTCCATAAATTGCTACGTGACGCAGGTTACGTAACGTCTGATGAACCGTTCAAGCAACTTCTATGTCAAGGTATGGTTCTAGCTGACGCGTTCTTCCACACGAATGAGAAAGGCACGAAAGAGTGGATTGCTCCTACTGACGTGACTATCGATCGTGACGGTAAAGGTCGCATCGAAAAAGCTGTCGACAACCAAGGCCGCGACGTTGAACACTCAGGCATGATCAAAATGTCTAAGTCGAAAAACAACGGTATCGACCCACAAGAGATGGTAGACAAGTACGGCGCTGACACAGTCCGTCTATTCATGATGTTTGCTTCTCCTGCTGATATGACACTTGAGTGGCAAGAGTCTGGCGTAGAAGGTGCAAACCGCTTCCTTAAACGTGTTTGGAAGCTGGTTCACGCTCACTCTTCTAAGGGTGCAGCTGAATCTGTTGATGCTTCTGCTCTGTCTGGTGACCAAAAAGCACTTCGTCGTGATATCCACAAGACTATCGCGAAAGTAACGGACGATATCGGCCGTCGCCAAACGTTCAACACAGCAATCGCTGCGATCATGGAACTGATGAACAAGCTAGCGAAAGCACCTCAAGAGTCTGTACAAGATCGAGCTATCCTCGATGAAGCGCTAAAAGCTGTCGTTCGCATGCTTTATCCAATGACTCCACACATCTCTTACGAAATGTGGGGTGCGCTGGGTGAATCAAACGTAGACTCAGCAACATGGCCAACTTTCGATGAGAAAGCGCTAGTGGAAGACGAGAAAACTATCGTTGTCATGATCAACGGTAAGCTACGTGCGAAACTGACTGTTGCTGCTGACGCGACTGAAGACCAAGTTCGTGAACTTGGACTAAACGATGAGAACGCTAAGAAGTTCCTAGATGGCCTAACTATCCGTAAGGTTATCTTCGTACCTGGTAAGCTTCTAAACATCGTAGCTAACTAATATTGGCAAACTAACAGTTGCAGGCTAAAACTGGCTAACTAGTTTTAGTCTGCATATATAACTGTTGTAACGAACTTACTTCGTTTTTAGTAGTCTCTAGACAGGGTGACAAATTACCCTGTCTACTTATTTAAGCGCTTTAGACTTGAGCCTAATGACTCAAACGAACTAAAGCCTTTAAATAAGTATTCTACCTTCATGAGAGCCATCAAATAATGCGCCTGATTTCACTATCTTCATTGAAAGTTACTATTGTTGTTTTAACCGTTAGCCTACTGAGTGCGTGTGGCTTCCACCTGCGTGGTGATTACTCCGTACCAGAAGAACTCAACAAGATTTCTGTGACCAGTTACGACCAATACAGTACATTTACACGTATGATGAAAAGTCAGTTACGCATGAATGATGTAGAAATTGTGCCACCTGCGCAGAACACTCCTAACCTGCACATTATTCGCGAGAGTGTTGGCGAGCGCACTCTGTCTCTTTACCAAAATACACGTGCGGCAGAAAAAGAACTCACATTCCGCGCTTCTTATCGCGTAACTATCCCTGAGATTGGTTCAAAAACGTTCTCAACGAGCGTAACCCGTAGCTACCTAGATAACCCGTTAACAGCATTAGCAAAATCGGTTGAGCGAGAAATGATTGAAGATGAGATGCGTAAGCTTGCAACCAGTCAGATCCTTCGCCAAATGGCTCGCCTAAAAGCGACTATTGCAGCAGGTAGTATGGACCTAGAAGCCTTAGGTAATGTCCAAGTGAAAGAGCTTGAGAAACAGTACAACATCAAGAACATCGAAATTGACGACGTTGAGATCGACGCCAGTACAGCATCTGATGCTGAGCCCAGCGTAACTGTCGAGCAATAGGTTTATTTAATGCGTATTTTTGCTGATCGTTTACCTGAGCAACTTGCTAAGCAGTTAAGCAACGTTTACCTCATTTTTGGTAACGAGCCTTTGCTGCTGCAAGAAAGCCGAGAAGCGATTCAAAAGACAGCCAAAGAGCAAGGCTTCGAAGAACGTCACCGTTTTGTGATTGATAATAGCCTCGACTGGAATCAAGTCTATGACTGCACTCAGGCATTGAGCCTGTTCTCTAGCCGTCAAATCATCGAGCTGGAACTGCCAGAATCAGGTGTGAATGCTGCAATAGCGAAAGAACTGCTCGCCATCTCTGAGCATATTCACAGCGATATTCTGTTAATTTTAATTGGAACTAAGCTAACCAAAGCTCAAGATAATGCTAAGTGGTTTAAAGCGCTCTCTAATCAAGGCCACTGGGTCAGCTGTTTAACTCCTGATATCAGCCGATTGCCTCAATTTGTTCAGGCTCGTTGTCGTCAAATCGGCTTGTTACCAGATCCTGAAGCCATTCAAATGCTGGCTCAGTGGCACGAGGGGAACCTTTTTGCACTGACTCAGAGCCTAGAAAAACTGGCACTGCAATACCCAGATGGAAAACTCACTTTAGTACGCTTAGAAGAATCGCTGAGTCGACACAACCACTTTACTCCTTTCCACTGGAGTGATGCATTGCTGGCAGGTAAAGGCAATCGCGCACAACGAATCTTAAGGCAACTCGAAGCGGAAGGTGTTGAGCCAGTCATTTTACTGCGCAGCGTACAACGTGAACTTTCTTTGTTGTTGCAAATGCAGCAAAAAATGAAACAGATGCCGATTGGTCAGATCTTCGAAAAACACCGCATCTGGCAATCTAAAAAGCCGCTTTATAACGCCGCGCTAACAAGAGTTTCGATTTCTCAATTACACTCCCTGTTCGCGCTGCTCACTCAAGCTGAATTGATGACAAAAACCCAATATGAGCAATCGCCTTGGCCACTAATTCATCAGTTAAGCGTAGAGTTTTGTATCCCTTCAGCTTCAATACCATCTCACGCATAAAAGCGTGTTATATTCTAAGGTCAATAGACCCTAAGCAAAGCTACATTCAGATTAAAGGAACACCCTGTGTTACGTGAAGAACTAAAAGATTTTCTTGCAGACAAAGCCGACGACATGAAAGCAGAATCGATAGTGACTATCGATGTAGAAGGCAAATCAAGTGTGACTGATTACATGATTGTTTGTACTGGTACCTCTAAACGCCATGTTGCCTCCATTGCACAGCACGTTGCAGATGAAGTGCGTAAAGCAGGTATGCAACCACTCGGTATTAATGGTCAGCAAGAAGGTGAATGGGTCGTTCTCGATATGGGTACAAGTATGCTACACGTTATGCAAGAAGAGCATCGTGAGCTGTACCAACTAGAAAAACTTTGGGGCTAAGCTTTGAAGATCCAGTTAATCGCAGTTGGTACAAAAATGCCAAAGTGGGTTGAAGAAGGGTTTCAAGAATACAAACGCCGCTTCCCTCACGATATGCCATTAGAACTCATTGAAATCACTGCGGGAAAACGCGGTAAAAATGCGGATATTGCACGTATTCTTCAAAAGGAAGGCGAAGCGATGTTGGCTGCGGTTCCAAAAGGCAACCGCATTGTCACGCTCGATATCCCAGGACGAAAGTGGGATACCCCTCAACTAGCTGAGCAATTAGAAAGTTGGAAGCTGGATGGACGTGACGTTTCAATCTTAATTGGCGGGCCTGAAGGGTTAGCCCCTGCATGTAAAGCAGCTGCCGACCAAAGCTGGTCTTTGTCAGCACTTACTCTGCCTCACCCATTAGTACGCGTTATCATGGCTGAAAGCTTGTATCGAGCTTGGAGCATTACCGCTAACCATCCGTATCATCGAGAATAAGTGTTAATGTTACGTAAACGTAGCCAAATCCGTGATTACAAAGCAGAAGCACGACTATTTACTAGTCGTGCTTTTGTTGCGTTTATAGGGATCATCGTGATGATGTCGATGTTGGTTGTTAACCTGTATAACATTCAGGTCAACCAGTATCAGGACTATAAGACTCGCTCCAACGACAACCGTATCAAGGTCGTTCCAATCGCCCCCAATCGCGGTTTGATTTACGATCGCAATGGCATCCTCCTTGCTGAAAACCGTCCTGTTTTCAACTTAGAAGTTACACCAGAAAAAATTAAAAATATGGATGATACTATCGTCCGTTTACAAACTTTAATCGATATTCCGCCAGAGCGTATCGAACGCTTTAATCGTGATCGCCGAAATTCACGACGTTTTAAATCCGTTCCAATTTTAAACCAACTGACTCAAGAGCAAGTGGCGGTTTTTTCCGTAAATCAGCACAAGTTTCCGGGCGTTGAAGTGACGGGTACACTAAAGCGTTTTTATCCGTATGGTGATGTACTGACCCACGTTATTGGCTACGTATCTCGTATCAATGACCGAGACATACAACGACTAGAGCGCGAAGAGAAATACGCCAATTATCAAGCGACTCGTGACATTGGTAAACTAGGTATTGAAAGGTACTACGAAGATACGCTGCATGGGACAGCGGGTTACCAAGAAGTCGAAGTTAACAGCCGTGGTCGAGTCATTCGCACATTAAAATTTGTTCCTTCCATTCCAGGTAAAGATATTGTTCTCAACCTCGATATCAACCTACAACTTTATGTGCATAAAATACTTGATGGTCGTCGTGGCTCAGCTGTTGTTCTCGATCCGAAAGATAACGGTGTACTGGCTATGGTTTCCAGCCCAAGCTATGACCCAAACGCCTTTGTTCATGGTATATCTTCAAAAGGTTATAACGCCTTATTACAAAACAAAGATAGGCCTTTGGTTAACCGTGCAACGCTAGGTATTTATCCACCAGCTTCTACTATCAAACCATTCATTGCCGTTGCAGCTCTTCAAGAAGGCGTAATAACTCCGAATACAACGCGTAATGACCCCGGTTATTGGAAGATACCAAACTCGAAAACAAAACCGTTCCGTGATTGGCGTCGCTGGGGACACGGTGAAGTTGATATTGTCCAAGCCATTGAAGAATCTGTTGATACGTTTTTCTACCAAATATCCTTTGATCTAGGCATAGATCGTTTATCTAAGTGGATGATGCTATTTGGCTTTGGGGACTACACTGGAATCGATATTTACGAAGAAAGTAAAGCCAACATGCCTACTCGTGAATGGAAGATGGCAAGGCACCGTGTGCCTTGGTATCAAGGTGACACCATTCCTGTTGGTATTGGCCAAGGCTACTGGACAGCCACACCTATGCAAATCGCCAAGGCCACCTCTGTATTAGTCAACGAAGGTAAAGTGACAGCACCTCACTTGTTGCGCTCGACGATTGAGAATGCCCAGCCGTTCGATGAACAAACAATATCAGAGATCGTAACTTACCCCCCTATTAACGGTGTTAAACAAAAGTACTGGGATATAGCGCAAGAAGGTATGAGGTTGGTAAACCACGGGCGTAAAGGTACGGCAAGACGCTCATTCCGAAATATGTCTTACCAAACCGCGGGTAAGTCAGGAACAGCACAGGTCTTTGGCTTGAAGGAGAATGAAGAATACAACGCTGACGAGATTGCCGAGCACTTACGCGATCACGCTCTATTTACTGGTTACGCTCCTTTTGAAAACCCCGAAGCAGTAGTCACCATTGTTTTAGAAAATGCAGGCGGCGGTTCATCAAATGGTGGGCCAGTAGTAAGACAAATTCTAGACCATATTATCCTTGCAGAAGATGACGACAGTAAGGCAACAAAATAATGAAACTTGATCCTTCAACAGGGAGAAACAGAGCCTTATTTGAAAGGCTGCATATCGACCTAACACTATTACTCGGTATCCTAGCTTTAATGGGCTTCGCCTTACTGATAATGTACAGCGCGAGTGGTCAAAGCCTCGCAATGATGGATCGCCAGGCCATGCGCATGGCACTCTCCTTGGGGGTTATGATTTTCTTAGCGCAAATTTCGCCTCGTACCTACGAAACCTTAGCTCCACTGCTGTTCGCTGTTGGTGTCATTCTACTATTGGGTGTGTTATTTTTTGGTGAAGCTTCTAAAGGTGCACAGCGTTGGCTAAACTTCGGCTTTGTTCGATTCCAGCCTTCTGAACTATTGAAACTTGCGGTACCTTTGATGCTGGCACGGTTTATCGGTAAGCGCTCACTTCCGCCCACCTTACAGACCTTGACACTCTCTTTAGTCATGGTTCTTGTACCGACTATTTTAATCGCTAAGCAACCCGATTTAGGAACATCGATACTCATCGCTGCGTCAGGTATCTTCGTAATATTCCTTTCAGGTATTAGTTGGAAGATCATCGCCAGTGCCGCAATTGCTCTTGGCGCGTTCATTCCAATTCTGTGGTTCTTCTTGATGCGCGAATATCAAAAAGTACGGGTAAGAACCCTTTTTGATCCTGAATCCGATCCATTAGGTGCGGGTTACCACATCATTCAGAGTAAGATTGCGATAGGTTCTGGTGGGATATCAGGAAAAGGTTGGCTGCAAGGCACGCAGTCTCAACTGGAGTTTATCCCAGAACGACACACCGACTTCATTTTTGCAGTAATTGCCGAAGAGTGGGGCATGATTGGTATTTTGTTTTTGCTTGCTATTTACCTGTTTATTATTGGGCGAGGATTAATACTTGCGAGCCAAGCTCAAACGGCATTTGGCCGAATGATGGGCGGCAGCATTGTATTGAGCTTCTTCGTCTATATTTTTGTAAACATTGGTATGGTAAGTGGCATCCTTCCAGTTGTAGGTGTTCCCCTTCCTCTGGTTAGTTATGGCGGTACTTCAATGGTTACCCTTATGGCTGGTTTTGGTATTTTAATGTCTATCCATACACATAGAAAAGCATTCTCAAAGGCGACCTAATCGATGACTATTACAACGTTTCCAAAAAAATCATCCTTGGTTGATGAACTGCCAATCAAAAAAATAGTCTCTATCTTAGGGCTAGCGATTTTAATTAATGGTTGTTCTTCACAGCAGCCAACAGGCCGCTACGATATTGATTCAGACATTGCACCAGACGCACCTATCTCGGTAGAGCATTTAGAGGACGCTCACCCTCAGTATGAACCGTACAGCTTAGGTGGTAACACGGATTACACTCTGCGTGGCGAAAACTACAAAATAGTACAAAAGACCCAAGGGTTTACTGAGAAAGGCAAAGCCTCTTGGTACGGTAAGAAATTTCATGGTCATTTAACGTCTAATGGCGAGATCTACGACATGTATTCGATGTCTGCAGCGCACAAAACATTACCCATTCCAAGTTATGTAAAAGTGACGAATACCGACAATAACAAAACCACGATTGTTCGTATCAATGACCGTGGCCCATTTCATGAAGGCCGAATCATTGACCTTAGTTATGCGGCGGCTTACAAGCTCGATGTTTTGAGAACGGGCACGGCTAATGTGGAGATTGAAGTCATCACAGTCGCTATGCCGACCGATGCGAATAAAAAAGCCACTTTACCGCAATTTATCATTCAGGTTGCCACATCTCGGCACAAAGACAGAACTGAGAACTTAGCCAAAGATCTAGGTGGAAAGCTTGCAGTAGCAACTTTCTTACAGTCAAATGATGATAACTACCGTCTGATGCTTGGGCCATTTCATGACTATGCGCTGACTCAAGAGAAATTAAAACAGGTTAAGCTTATGGGTTACCCGTCAGCTTATATAAAAAAACACACACTAACTCGCTAATTAATCTAACAGTTACTTCTGGTAATCAGCGCTCTGGTGTGACAGAGTGATTCTGTTAAGATATGAATAGTTAACCAAATAATTGCATTCAAAATGATTAAATCTAATAAACTTGTTAAATCGATTTTTGCTACTTCTGTTGCGCTTTCAGCAACAATAGCTACATCATCATTCGCCGCTCCTATTGTTGTTCCTGACGCACCCCAAATCGCCGCTAAAGGTTTTGTTCTAATGGATTACCATTCGGGCAAAGTACTAGCCGAGAAAGAGATGAACACTCAGCTTTCTCCAGCAAGTTTAACCAAGATGATGACGAGCTACGTGATCGGCCAAGAGCTTGATCGTGGTAACATCAACCTAAACGACGACGTTGTAATCAGCGAAAATGCTTGGGCTAAAAACTTCCCAGACTCATCTAAAATGTTCGTTGAGGTTGGTACAACGGTTAAAGTTGAAGAACTGAACCGCGGAATCATTATTCAATCAGGTAACGATGCTTGTGTTGCTATGGCCGAACACATTGCCGGATCTGAAGACGCATTTGTAGACCTCATGAACGCATGGGCAAGCTCTATCGGCATGAAAGACACCCACTTCGCTAACGTGCACGGTTTAGATAACCCGAATCTATACTCAACGCCTTATGATATGGCTCTACTTGGTCAGGCGCTGATTCGCGACGTTCCTGATGAGTATCGTATCTACTCAGAGAAAAAGTTCACTTACAATGGCATAACCCAATACAACCGTAACGGCCTGTTATGGGACAAGAGCATGAACGTTGATGGCATTAAAACTGGCCACACGAACAACGCAGGTTACAGCCTAGTAAGCTCAGCAACAGAAGGAAAAATGCGCTTAGTTGCTGTTGTTATGGGCACTAAGAATACAAAC
Source organism: Vibrio sp. 5S239 (assembly GCF_041439575.1). Lineage (NCBI taxonomy): Bacteria > Pseudomonadati > Pseudomonadota > Gammaproteobacteria > Vibrionales > Vibrionaceae > Vibrio > Vibrio sp. 5S239. The sequence goes on from NZ_JBGOOM010000003.1 coordinate 19,753, forward strand.
GCTCGTAAGACCGAAAGCAAAAAACTACTTAGCTACGGTTTCCGTTTCTTCGAAACAGTTGCACCACATACAGCTGGCGAAACCTTCGTAGAAGAGAAAATCTGGATGGGTAGCCAAGATACCGTTGCTTTAGGCGTAGACGAAGATACTTTCGTTACTCTTCCTCGTGGCCAAGCGAAGAACCTAAAGGCAAGCTTCGTTCTTGAAAAAGAGCTAGAAGCGCCAATCAGTAAAGGCGATGTTGTAGGTAAGCTGTTCTATCAAGTAGACGGTGAAGACGTTGCTGAATACCCACTGCTTGCACTTGAAAATGTAGAGCAGGGCAGCCTATTTAGCCGTCTGTGGGACTACTTGGTACTGCTTTTCAAAGGTTTCTTCTAACGAGTTAAAGGTTTGCTCTAAACAATACCTAAACTTCTTACAAAGCTAACCTAATGAGTAAATTCATAATTTACTCATTAACGAAAAAAAGCCGCTATGTGCGGCTTTTGTTGATCTTGAGTTCGATGATATTTACACGTAATATTCCGCCTTATTACTCGTGTCTATTAACCGAACACGCTTTTTATCGACATATCGCCAATTTGCGAGAGTCTAGCCTTTTGGAGCTAATCATGAACATCAATTCTGATGCAAAACTAAAAGACCTCTTAGAGTTCCCTTGTTCATTCACTTACAAGGTAATGGGCCACGCTAAGCCAGAACTGACTGAGCTAGTGCTAGAAGTGATCCAGCGTCATGCTCCTGGTGACTACAGCCCAACACTAAAACCGAGTGCGAAAGGTAACTACCACTCTGTTTCTATCAATATTACTGCGACGTCAATCGAACAAGTAGAAACACTATATAAAGAACTGGGCGAGATCGAAATCGTTCGGATGGTTCTGTAGTTTTCGATTACGCATGAATAACAGCGGCTTATTGCCGCTGTTTTTATTTAAAGCTTTCTATTAATACCGAATTCATTCAACTTAATTTTAAATAAATACAAAGAAAGTTGAAAAACCTTGCAGTCCGTCTGTAGTTAGAATCATGTTTCGCGTTTATAATGCGTTCACTTTGTTAATCCTTGAGGGAGTGCTGATTTGCAAAATAAGCTAATTGTAAAAAAATTAGGTCGTCAGGATTACGAACCTGTATGGAAAGCCATGCATAAATTCACAGACGAACGCACAGAAGAAGATGTAGACCAAGTTTGGTTAGTTGAACACAACCCTGTCTTCACTCAAGGACAAGCAGGTAAAGCTGAGCATGTATTAAATGCTGGTGATATCCCTGTGGTACAAAGCGATCGCGGTGGCCAAGTGACTTATCACGGCCCGGGTCAGTTAGTCGCTTACTTTTTGATTAATATCCGCCGCAAGAAATTCGGAGTACGTGATTTGGTGACTCATATCGAGAACCTCGTAATCAATACTATGAAAGCTTACAATATAGATTCAGCTGCCCGACCTGACGCTCCTGGTGTCTATGTCGATGGCAAGAAGATCTGTTCACTCGGATTACGTATTCGACGCGGCTGCTCCTTCCACGGGCTAGCACTCAACGTTAATATGGATCTGTCTCCTTTCCTACGCATTAACCCATGTGGTTACCAAGGTATGGAAATGGCACAAGTAAGCCAACTCGGTGGACCAAGTGAACTAGAAAACGTTGAGCAACAGTTAATACAAGAGCTTGTAGAATTACTCGATTATGACCAAGTAGACATTCAAGCCACCAGTAACATTACAGCAGAAGCATAAAATCATGAGCAAACCAATCCAAATGGAAAAAGGCGTTAAATATCGTGACGCTGACAAAATGGCATTAATTCCCGTAAAGAATATGCCTGCTGAACAGAAAGAAGTTCTACGCAAGCCTGACTGGATGAAGATTAAACTGCCTTCAGACAGCCATCGTATCCAAGAAATCAAATCTGCAATGCGCAAAAACAACCTACATTCAGTTTGTGAAGAGGCGTCTTGTCCTAACCTAGCCGAGTGCTTTAACCACGGTACGGCAACGTTTATGATTCTTGGCGCTATCTGTACTCGCCGCTGCCCGTTCTGTGATGTTGCCCATGGTCGCCCGGTTGCTCCTGAAGCAGAAGAGCCGAAGAAACTGGCTAAGACGATTAAAGACATGAAACTGAAGTACGTAGTAATCACTTCAGTTGACCGCGATGATCTACGTGATGGTGGCGCTCAGCACTTTGCTGACTGTAACCGTGAAATTCGCGAGCAAAACCCAAATATTCGTATCGAAACACTGGTTCCAGACTTCCGTGGCCGTATGGACGTTGCACTTGATCTAATGAAAGACAACCCGCCAGATGTTTTCAACCACAACCTAGAGACAGCGCCACGCCTATACCGTAAAGCGCGTCCAGGTGCGAACTACAAGTGGTCTCTTGATCTACTGAAGAAATTCAAAGAGCAACACCCTGATATTCCAACAAAGTCAGGTGTGATGATGGGGCTTGGTGAGACAAAAGAAGAGATCGTTCAAGTACTGAAAGACCTTCGTGAGCATGGTGTAACTATGCTGACACTAGGCCAATACCTAGCGCCAAGCCGTCACCACTTACCAGTAGAACGTTACGTGCCGCCTTCTGAGTTCGATGAACTAAAAGATATTGCTCTTGAACTAGGCTTCACTCACGCCGCTTGTGGCCCATTTGTACGTTCTTCTTACCATGCCGACTTGCAAGCTCAAGGTATGGAAATTAAGTAATCACATTGCTTAAACCAAAATTGAAAAGGCGCTGAACTGTATGTTCAGCGCCTTTTTTCTATAGAGTAAAACAAGTTTGTTCGATATAAAAACAACAAGGCTACTCAATAAGAGTGGCCTTGATCTGCAGGTCTAATGCTCTAGGCAGTAAATGATTACTAACCGAAAGAAGCCCAAATAACCGTTGCCACTAAGATTGGGCATACGAACTTCACATACATTGGCCACACTTTACCAAACCAGCCAAGTTGAAAATCAGGACAGCCTTGCTCAAGCTCTTTCACTTTTGAAGATCGGCTCCACACCCAGCCGCCAAACAGGCAGAACATCAGTGCTGCAATCGGTTGAAGGTATTGAGTCGCTATCATCGCAACCATGCCAAACATCGCAGCAAAGTTGTAGACAATCACCACACTGAACAGTGCAATAGCACCACCAATAACCCAACTCGTTGCTGTTCGTCTGGTATTGAAACGCTCGCTCACTAGCGCTACAGGCCCTTCTAGCATCGAAATTGAAGAAGTAAGGGCAGCTATCGTTAGCAACAAGAAGAAGACAATTGCGAAGATCTGACCAAGTACACCTAAGCTATCAAACATCAAAGGCAAAACTGTAAACACTAAAGTATCAGAACTTAACAACGAGCCATCTTCCGCATAGATTTGAACGCCTTTTTGCATCGCAACAAACATCGCAGGCATCACGACCAAACCCGCAATAAAAGCAACCGCGGTATCAACCAAAGTAACGTTCATTGCCATTTTTGGCAGATTTTCTTTCTTGCTTAAGTAAGAACCATAAACCAACATTGAGCATCCACCAATGGTTAGTGAGAAGAACCCCTGCCCCATCGCTGCTAGAATCAGTTTTCTATCCCACACCTTTTCAAAGTCTGGTACTAAATAGTGCTTTAGGCCTTCCATCGCACCAGCTTGCGTCATGATGTAAACAAACAATAAACCAAACAACACAAACAGTGCTGGCATCAAACGCGTCGACCACTTCTCGATGCCTTGCTTAACACCACCCTGTACAATCAGAATAGTCAGTATATAGAACGCTACGGTACCAAATACATTGCGCTCAACACTGAAGCCTTTAAACCAATCCGCAATAGCCTCTAGGCCAATCAGATCAGCAACAGCACCAATCAGGAAACAGATCAACCAGCCGCCAACAATGCTATAGAAAGCTAATACTGCACTTGGGACACTTAAGCCAATCAAACCAACAAATTCACCGACTTTTTTGCCTAAAGGTTTTTTAGTCAAAGAACGCATGCTATCTACTGGATTGGCTTGGCCGTGACGCCCAATCGCCATCTCAACCACCAGCATTGGGAAAGCAACCACGAAGATCATGAACAAATAGACTAAGAGAAAAGCGCCACCACCGTTACTGGCAACTTGGGTTGGGAATCCCCAAATATTTCCCAAACCAACAGCGGCACCAGCCGCTGCTAAAATAAAACCCAAGCGAGAGCTAAAATGCTCTCTAGAAGAGGAAGATTGTTGCTCCATATTTCTCACATTAAAATCAGCGAACTAGTTTGATAGTACAATAATAAAAAGTAATGTTAGTCACAACCAATAAATGAAGAATTCGCTAACTTTTTTAACTCATTCACTATTTAGAACCACTAAACCAGCATAAATCCAGTTTTATTAATCACAATGCATCGATAAAACCAGATAGCCACCTACAATAAAGCCCACCAATACTAAAATAACCTTATCGACTCAATCCAATAGAAACAAAAAAAGCACCAACCGGTGCTCTTTTTATTCCTATCCACTTCAGGTTAGATCGTAAATACCTGATAACCTTTTAGGTTCGGAATGATTTCATGCAGCTCTTGCTCTTGTTCTACCATCTCATCTAGAGAATCACAAAACTCAGCCGTTTCTTCTTCTACTTGTTGAGCATGCTCTTTCATTCTCTCTTCTACTTTAAGCTTTAATTCAGCCATACTATCAGCCAACTCGGTAAGATTTAATCCACCCTCTTGCTTCATTTTCTCTGACATCGCATTAAAAGCGCTAGAGATAAACTCTTGGTTAAAGATTTTCTTAGCCTTATCGAAATCTTCAGACCAACCATTGGCCATCGAGTCGAAACTATTAGCTGGCAGCACTAACTCACCGTCTTTATAGTAACGAGCTTCTAGTTCAGTGAAGTACTCTTTCATTGACTCTTTTACATTATCAAAAGACTCAGGAGAATCGAGGCTAGCAGCAATATCATCAATAACGTCATTGGCTAGCGCTAGGCTATCGTTAGCCATTTGTTTCGCTCGTGGTAAATACTCATTCATGTTGTCACGGTATTTCTCTATCGCTGCTTGTTGATCAGCATCGAGTTCAACCTTTTCACCATGGATATAGAGATCATTATTGTTATCAAAGACAGCAGTATCACCATTCACTTGGTGGATTTCGACTTTTTGATCATCGATTCGTAATTCATTCTTCAAATCAACATGACACTGAGCAGCAAACGTTGGCAAGCTCACAACAGCTATTGCAGCTGTTAGTGATGCAATTAATACATTGTTTTTCATAACATCCTCTCATCAATCTTACAAAGAACTATACCCGTGATTTATAATTCTTTGTCAGAGAAACGTTTTATATCGAGCGTCATTCAATCGATAGACACGACTTCATAACAAAACAGTTTGTCAGCGACCTTAAACTCTATCTCATCACCAACTTCTTTGCCCATCAGAGCCTTACCAAAAGGTGCATTCACCGTCACGATAGCGATCTCATGATGATTCCACGTAACAGAAAGTCCTCCGACTCTCGGTCCAATGAAAAAGTGTTTATATTCATCATTTTCATCAATGACCACAACATAGCTGCTTACTGCAATCTTTTCACTGTCACGTAATACTAGATTCCGGTAGCACTGGATATCATCTTCGCATTCTTGCACTCGCAACGCTTGTCCATGAGCAAGATACGAGGCTTCTAATGCCAATGTATCATACTTATGCTCTGGCACAGTTTCTTCATCGGTCGCAGCGTCAATGGCTCGCTGAGTAGCAGATTGTGCGATACGTAATCGGGATTCGAGTTGCTCTAAGATTATTTGTCGAAGCTCGGACTTATTCATACTTTTGGGGTGCTTTTCTATAGGAGCTACAGAATAGAATTAGGTACAATCAGGTGCAAGACATTTGATTCATCAAGCGACGCTATCACCGATAAGCGCCGCTTTAGCATCAGTACGACACTTAATAACTCAGGTAGAGCATAAATGATTGAGCAGAAGCTAAAACAAGTATTCGGATTCGACTCACTGCGTAATGGACAAAAGCAAGTCATTGATAATGTTCTATCTGGTCACTCGACTGCCGCGATATTCCCGACAGGCTCTGGTAAATCTCTGTGCTATCAATTACCAGCATTAGAGTTACCGCACTTAACCTTGGTAATATCGCCGCTGTTAGCCTTGATGAAAGACCAACTCGCTTTCCTGCACAGTAAAGGTATTAGCGCAGCTGCAATCGAATCCAGCCAAGACAGACAAACCACACAACAGGTTATGCAGTCGGTACGTAACGGTGACACCAAGATACTGATGATCTCCGTTGAGCGCTTGAAGAACGAACGCTTTCGCCAGTTTATCTCCCAAGTGCCAATCTCACTGCTTGTGGTCGATGAAGCGCACTGTATTTCAGAATGGGGACACAACTTCAGACCCGATTACCTGAAGCTTCCTCAATACCAAAAGCAGCTCAATATTCCTCAGGTTCTACTACTGACAGCCACCGCAACCACCTCGGTTATTCAAGACATGAAGTCAAAGTTTGAAATTGATGAGGAGCGCGTGGTAGTGACGGGGTTCTATCGTCAAAACCTCGACCTGTCGATTCAACCTTGCGAACAAACCAGCAAGCTAGAAACCTTGTGCAATGTCGTTAACCAAGCTTCTCTCGCTCCGACTATTGTTTATGTCACCCTTCAACAAACAGCAGAGATGGTGGCTCAGCAACTTCGTAACGCTGGCGTTAATGCCGTGGCTTACCATGCGGGTCTTAAGCCTGAAAACCGAGATGCAATTCAACATCAATTCATGAATGATGAAGTGAGCTGTATCGTGGCAACCATTGCTTTTGGTATGGGCGTGGATAAGTCCAACATTCGCCGAGTGATTCACTTTGACTTACCAAAGTCGATAGAAAATTACTCGCAAGAGATCGGCAGAGCTGGCCGAGACGGGCAAGCGTCTGAATGTATTCTACTCGCTAACAAACATGGTTTAAGCACACTCGAAAACTTCGTTTTTGGTGATACGCCAGACAACATATCTATCCAAGCGGTATTAAAAGAGATCTACGAAAATCAAAACATTGGCGCTTCTGGCTCGAATCAATGGGAGATCATGCTTAACCAGCTATCACGTGAGTCCAACATTCGTCAGTTACCGCTAAAAACACTACTGGTGTATCTTGAAATTGAAGGCGTGATTGAGCCGAAGTACAGCTACTTTGCTGATTACAAATTTAAGTTCATTCGTCCGAAACAGCAGATCACAGAGCAATTTCAAAGTGAACGTCGTCAATTTGTCGAAGCGATCTTCCAATGTTCACCTCAAGCTAGAGTGTGGTGCCAAGTCGACTTCGATGCGCTTTGGACTCACTTCCAAGCAGATCGCCAGCGTGTGATTGCGGCTATCGACTACTTCAATGAACAAGGTTGGATTGAACTAGAAAGCAAGCAGATCACCGATGTCTACGCAATCCACAATACTTCTGAAGATATGATGCAACTGTCAGAGCGCCTTACTGAGTTGTTTAAAGCAAAAGAGCACAGCGAGATAAACCGCCTTAACCAAATGCTGAATTTCTTTGAGGCGGATACTTGCTTAAGCTCACGCCTTGCCAGTTACTTTGCCGATGACAAAGTCCCTACCAAATGTGGACACTGTTCAGTATGTCGAGATCAAGTCGCAATGTTACCCACTGTTGATGTTGAACCAATTGATGATGAGACGGTGATAAAATGGATTCATGAGTTTGTATCGAAGAGCCAACAATTGATTACCGACGAAGCCATTACTCGTTTTCTATGCGGAATCGCCACTCCGCTTTCAACCAAACTTAAAGCGAGCAAGATGATCGGTTACGGCAAGCTCGAACAACAACCATTCAGTGATACCTTAGCGCGAGTTAAACAGCTTCCTAGGTAACCCAAGTTTTTACTTATAGAAGAAACCGATTAGGCTGTAAAGTCTAGTCGGTATCAAACAACATCACTTCTAAAACTAAACTCTCAACTCCTTTCCCTAAAAGAAACTCAGCTGACGCATCTGGTCTTTCGGTTGTAACACCACACTCAAGCCAAGTAAGCGGATTTCTCTTCCTTGTTGCCTTTTCAGTATTTCACTTAGCAGTTCTTTGAAGTGTTCTCGATCAAGTGAAGCATGTATGTGCTCAATCGTGGTTTGCTGAAAATCGGCGAATTTGAGCTTAATACCTTGCTTGATGATCGCTTTACTTGGGTTAGCCTTTTCTAAGCGAGTTTCGAGTTCAGGAAACAGCTTGTCTTCAATCACATGCCAACATTCTGCGTAGGTCGATATATTTTGAGTAAAGGTTCGCTCCACACCTACCGACTTTCTTTCACGCTCAGTAATCACTTCTCGGTCATCAATACCATGGCTGCGCTTCCAAAGTGATGCACCTTGACGGCCAAACTTGAGCAGTAAGTCGCGATAGTCAGATTCTTTGATATCTTTACAAGTAAAGAAGCCAGCTTGATGTAACTTTTCAATGCTCACCTTACCGACACCGGGAATGCTTTCGAGTGGTAACTGGTCGATCACCGCTTGCACGTCTTGCGGAGGGATAACAAACTGACCATTTGGCTTATTCATATCTGAAGCGACTTTCGCTAGGAACTTTATCGGAGCAATACCAGCAGAAGCCGTGAGGTTGAGTTCATTCCATATATCACGCCGAATCGATTCTGCGATCAGTGTTGCCGAACCATGACACTTTGTCGACTCTGTAACGTCAAGAAATGCTTCATCTAGAGAGAGAGGTTCAATCATCGAAGTGTATCGAGAAAAAATTTCTCGAATTTTTTTGGATATCTCGACATAAACCGACATCCTTCCAGGGACAACCAACAAGTTAGGGCAAAGCTGTAGCGCTTTCCCTGTGGGCATAGCAGAACGAACTCCAAACTTGCGAGCCTCATAGTTACACGTACTTAAAACGCCACGCTGCTTTTCATGACCACCTACTGCCAGTGGTCGATTTCGATAAACAGGGTTATCACGCATTTCTACAGCCGCGTAAAAACAATCCATATCAACATGGATTATCTTTCTTATTTTATCTTCGACCACACTAGACATCTAAGAATAGCTCAACCTTACAACTGTATCTATAAACAGTATAATAAATTATTATCAGGTTTAAAACGACTGAAATCCCACCAAGAAAAAAGGTTCATCACAACAAAAAAAGCTCAAGACAGTCGTCTTGAGCTTTTCATTAAAAATTCTCTGGAGGCGAGATAACTCTACACCCTAATAACTATCATCAGTTAAGCGATACGATCTTTATTCCAAGACGCTTCTTTCTGTTGACGCTCTGCTAGTTTCTCTTCACGGTATGCTTCCCGTGCTTCACGCTTCTTACGCGCATCACAAGGTTCAGGGCAGTTACATACTTTATCAATACCAACAGCCCCCAAACCACCACAGCTACCTTTTACAACTTTCTTTTGGATAATATAACCAATTGACATCGCTGCGATTACTGCAAGAAAAACACCAAATGTAATCAGAAATGTATTCATAATTCTCTCGCTTACCTTATTTACTTAAGTATGGCTTAAATGCTTCAGAAGCAATCTCTTTAAAGCCATCTGCTGTTTTAACCACCATGAACACAGGAATGTTATGTTGGTTTGCGATTTCCATTCCCTTAACCTCACCTAAGACCATAAGGCCAGTAGATAAGCCGTCTGCAGTCATTGAAGACGGATCCAATACAGTTACAGAAACCACTTTATGATGAAGAGGCTTTCCTGTTTCTGGGTTGATGATGTGAGAGTAACGAACACCATCACGTTCATAATAATTACGGTAGTCACCAGACGTGGCGATCGCCATATCACCCGGCTCAATGATCTCTTGAATAGTGCGCTCTTCAACACTTGGTTTCTCTATCGCAATACGCCAACCGACACTTTCACGATTTAGACCTTTCAGACGGATTTCACCACCTACTTCTACCATGTAATTATGAATACCAATTGAATCAAGGTAATCTGCGACCACATCCACGCCCCAACCTTTTGCAATGGTTGAAAGGTCAACATACAGATTCGGTAAATCTTTAGTTAGCTTATTACCTTCAACGCTTAGATGATGTATTCCTACCTTTGCTTGACGAGCCGCTAATTCTTCATCTGTTGGGACGACTTCAGGTCGCGCTTCAGGGCCAAAGCCCCATAGATTAACTAATGGGCCAACCGTGACATCTAATGCTCCTTGAGTAACTCCGTTCAAACGAATCGCTTCTTTCACAACAGTCGCAGTCTGTTCGGAAACTTCGAATGCATCAGCAGCAAGGTGTTGATTAAAAAGGCTCAGTTCAGAGTCTTCACGGTAAGTCGACATCTGGTCGTTCACTTGTTCAAGTAAACGATCAACCTCAGTATGAACTTCGTTAGACTCAGGAAACTCATCACCATTGATGTATTTAATATTATAACTGGTACCCATTGTTGGGCCACTTAAATGCACTTGTTCTCTTGGCTGTTCACAGCCTGCAAGAAAAATTAAAGAAGTTAATGCAACAAGCCAAATTCTCACTTGCTTACTCCTGTCTAATGTTGAGGATTTATATAAGGAAAAATAAGAGTAAAAAATAGGTACTTTGAATGCCTTACTCTTTCTTATATAAGCCAGTATGTTGTCAAAAATAGTCTTAGAAAAACAAATGGCTGACTCGTGAGAGTCAGCCATAATATCAATCACTTAAATGGATTAACCACCGAAGTCATCCAGTAGGATGTTTTCATCTTCTACACCAAGATCTTTCAGCATGCCGATAACAGCCGCGTTCATCATTGGTGGACCACACATGTAGTACTCACAGTCTTCAGGAGCTTCGTGATCCTTCAGGTAGTTTTCGTACAGTACGTTGTGGATGAAACCAGTGTAACCGTCCCAGTTGTCCTCAGGTTGAGGATCAGACAGTGCACAGTGCCACACGAAGTTTTCATTCGCAGCCGCTAGGCCGTCGAAATCTTCAATGTAGAACATCTCACGCTTAGAACGCGCACCGTACCAAAAAGACATCTTACGAGTCGACTTAAGACGCTTAAGCTGGTCGAAGATATGTGAACGCATTGGTGCCATACCTGCACCACCACCGATGAAGACCATTTCATTATCTGTATCTTTAGCAAAGAACTCACCAAATGGACCAGAAATAGTACATTTGTCGCCTTCTTTAAGAGACCAGATGTATGAAGACATCACACCAGGAGCTACGTCAGGGTTGTTTGGCGGCGGAGTTGCGATACGAACGTTCAACTTGATGATGCCTTTCTCTTCTGGGTATGAAGCCATAGAGTAAGCGCGGATTGAGTGTTCTTTAACGATAGACTCGTAACGGAATAGGTTGAACTTATCCCAGTCACCACGGTATTCCTCTGGAATATCGTAATCTGCGTATTTCACGTGATGTGGTTCAGCTTCAATCTGAATGTAACCACCCGCGCGGAACGGTACTTCTTCACCTTCAGGGATTGCTAGAGCAAGTTCTTTGATGAAAGTAGCTTCGTTGTTATTCGAGATAACAGTACATTCCCACTTTTTAACACCAAAGATATCTTCGTCTAGTTCAATCTCCATGTCGGTTTTCATAGCAACTTGACATGCAAGACGTTCGCCTTCGCGAGCTTCGCCTTTTGTGATGTGATCAAGTTCAGTTGGTAGGATGTCGCCACCGCCAGACTTAACTTTCACACGACACTGGCCACAAGAGCCACCGCCGCCACAAGCAGAAGATACGAAAATACCAGCGCCAGCTAAGGCACTAAGTAGCTTGCTACCTGGTTGAGTAACGATCGCCTTTTCAGGATCGTCATTTACTGAAATAGTGATGTCACCTGATGGTACTAACTTAGACTTAGCGAAAAGAATCACTAGTACTAGAGCCAGTACAATAATGGTAAACATCGCTACGCCAAGAATAATACTAAACATTTGTTATTCCTTATTACTGGGTGCTTACCCTACAGTTGAACACCAGAGAAAGACATAAAGCCTAACGCCATCAGACCAACAGTAATGAACGTGATACCAAGGCCACGTAGACCTGGAGGTACGTCAGAGTACTTCATCTTCTCACGGATACCCGCAAGAGCAACGATAGCTAACATCCAACCCACACCAGAACCGAAACCGTAAACAACAGATTCAGCAAAGTTGTAGTCACGAGTTACCATGAAAGATACACCACCAAAGATTGCACAGTTAACTGTGATCAATGGAAGGAAAATACCTAGTGCATTGTACAAAGGTGGGAAGAAACGGTCTAAAACCATCTCTAGTATTTGTACAAGTGCCGCGATAACACCGATGAACGCGATGAAGTTAAGGAAACTTAAATCGATACCTTCAACAAGCGCGTTTTCTTTTAGGATGTGTGTGTAAACAAGGTTGTTTACAGGAACAGCAATGGTAAGTACTACAACTACCGCCACACCAAGACCAAAAGAAGTTTTAACTTTCTTAGATACCGCTAGGAATGTACACATACCTAGGAAGAAAGAAAGCGCCATGTTTTCGATGAAAATCGATTTAACTAGCAGACTAATATAATGTTCCATGATTACCTTACCCCTTCGCTTCTACTTGTTCAGGTTTGAACACACGAATTGTCCAAATCAAGAAACCAATTAGGAAGAACGCAGAAGGTGCTAGAAGCATCAAGCCATTCGGCTGATACCAACCACCGTTACTCACTAGAGGTAGTACTTCCATACCAAATAGTTTGCCAGAGCCTAGAAGCTCACGGAAGAAACCTACAGTGATAAGAACGAAACCGTAACCAAGACCGTTGCCAAGACCATCGATTAAAGATGGGATTGGCGCAGACTTCATTGCGAATGCTTCAGCACGACCCATTACAATACAGTTCGTAATGATTAGGCCTACGAATACAGATAGCTGCTTAGAGATATCGTATAGGTATGCTTTAAGCACTTGGTCAACCACGATTACTAGTGATGCGATAATTGCCATCTGAACGATGATACGTACACTGTTAGGAATGTGGTTACGGATCAAAGAAACGAAGAAGTTAGACAAAGCAGTAACAAACATTACCGCGATAGTCATAACAAATGCTGTTTCTAGTTTAGTGGTAACCGCAAGAGCAGAACACACACCAAGAACCTGTAGCGCGATTGGGTTGTTGTCCAACACAGGCGCTAATACGCTTTTTTTAATTTCTTTTGCACTAGACATTAGTTCAGACCTCCGTCACGAACTTTTGCTAGGAAAGGACCAAAGCCCATTTCACCTAACCAGAAGTCAAATGTATGTTGAACACCAACACTAGTTAGTGTTGCACCAGAAAGTCCATCTACACCGTGCTCTGAACCTTGAGGAGCGCCACCTTTAACTACCTTAATCGCTGGTTTGTGGTTTTCGTCGAATAATTTCTTACCAACGAACTGATCACGCCAAGTTGGGTTCTCAACTTCACCACCAAGTCCAGGAGTTTCACCTTGCTCGTAGTATGTGATGCCAGCCACAGTGTTACCATCTGTTTCTACCGCAACGAATGCGTACATCATTGACCAAAGGCCATTACCGTGAACAGGAATGATAACTTTAGAAGTTTCAGTGCCATCTTTCACTAGGTACACTGTAGCAGTGTTCGCACGGCGAATAATCTTCGCGATGTCATCGTCAGCTGAAAGCTTGATTGATTGAGCTGGATCTTTTGCTGCTTTACGTTGATTGTATTCAGCAGCATCGCCTTCAACAAAGTCGCCAGTAGCCAAATCAACTAAACGAGGTTCAATATTATCGGCGTACAGTGCTGGAATATCACCCGCAAGTTCAATGCCTGCAACTTCCAGGATCTTAGTTTGCTTATCCAGAACTGCGTTAGCTTCTTGTTTAGGTTTAAGAACAACTGCAGCTGTTGAAACGATGATTGAGCACACAAGGCTCAATGCGATAACAACAAACAGCGTCTTTTTAATGCTATCGTTATTACTTGCCATAGCGCGCTAGTCTCCGCTTAATGTTCTTCTCGATTACAACGTGGTCAAACAGAGGGGCAAATAGGTTTGCGAATAGAATCGCAAGCATCATGCCTTCTGGGTATGCAGGGTTAACTACACGGATCATTACACAAATTGCGCCGATTAAGATGCCGTACCACCACTTACCTTTGTTGGTAAATGAAGCTGATACTGGGTCTGTCGCCATGAAGAACATACCAAACGCGAAGCCACCTAGAACTAAGTGCCAGTGCCAAGGCATGCTAAACATTGCATTTGTCTCAGAACCAAGCACGTTGAACAGAGTAGAAACAGCGATCATACCGATCATTACACCAGCAATGATACGCCATGAAGCGATACGCATGTAAACGATCATCGCAGCACCAATCATAAGCGCTAGAGTCGATACTTCACCGATAGAACCTGGAATGTTACCAATGAATGCATCCATCCAAGTGATTGCTTCACCAGATGTTACGTTCATTAGTGCGCTACCACCGCCTTGAGCCCATTGGCTAAGCGCAGTTGCACCAGAGAAACCGTCTGCAGCAGTCCAAACTACGTCACCTGAAATCTGTGCAGGGTATGCAAAGAATAGGAACGCACGGCCAGCAAGTGCAGGGTTCAGGAAGTTACGACCCGTACCACCGAAGATCTCTTTCGCTACCACAACACCAAAGGTAATACCTAGTGCAGCTTGCCATAGAGGAAGTGTTGGCGGAACGATAAGCGCGAACAAGATAGAAGTGACAAAGAAACCTTCGTTAACTTCGTGCTTACGCACCATACAGAACAGAACTTCCCAGAAGCCACCAACGATAAATACCGTCGCATAGATAGGCAGGAAGTATGTCGCACCAAGTAGCATCTTACTGCCAACACCTGCGTCGGCTCCTAAGGAGGCGCCAAGCATTTCGGTTAGCCAGTAGTGCCAGTTACCATCGATAACAGAAACTAATTCAGCGCCTGCGTACATATGGTTAAGTGCTGCGATAGCTTGGCCACCCGCGTTGTACATACCCCAGAACATTGCTGGGAATACTGCGAACCAAACCATGATCATGATACGTTTTAAATCAACGCTATCACGAACGTGCGAGCTTTTCTTTGTAATAAGACCTGGTGTGTAGAACACAGTAGCTGCTGCTTCATAAAGCGCAAACCACTTTTCGTGTTTACCACCTGGCTCAAAATGATGCTCGATGTCTTCAAGAAACTTTTTAAGGCCCATGAAAATTACCCTTCCTTCTCAATCGTATCTAGGCATTCACGAAGTAGTTGACCGTACTCGTACTTGCCTGGACATACAAAGGTACACAATGCTACATCTTCTTCGTCTAGCTCTAGCGCACCTAGTGCTTGAGCACTATCAATATCGCCTGCACATAGATCACGAAGTAGCAATGTAGGTTCCATATCTAGAGGCATTACGCGCTCATAGTTACCAATTGGAACCATCGAACGATCACTGCCATTTGTTGTCGTTGTCATATTGAACAACTGACCTGTAAACAGGTGACCAAGGAATGCACGAGTAACAGAGAACTTGTTCTTACCAGGCATAGCCCAGCCGAATAGCTCTTTATCACGACCTTCACGTAGAACAGAAACTTGCTGATGGTAACGACCAAGGAAAGCATGCGGACCTGTTGCTTTAGTACCCGTGAGTACAGAACCAGAAATCACACGAACTTCGCCAGGCATTAACTCACTGTCAGTTAACTCTTCAAGGCTAGCACCAATTAGAGTACGAACTAGACGTGGGTTGTTAACCACTGGGCCAGCCAGAGCAACAACACGCTCAGAATGAATCTCACCAGTAAGGAAAAGCTTACCGAATGCGATAACATCTTGGTAGTTAATGCTCCACGCTACATTTTGTGCATTTACCGGATAAAGGTAATGCATATGCGTGCCTGCAAGACCTGCAGGATGTGGGCCATCAAAAACATGTTCTTCAACGTTAGACTGAGCAGAACGAGGCAAGCTAGTGCCTTTTTTACAAACGTACACTTTGCCGTTAGTCAATGTTGAAAGAAGATCTAAACCAGCAACGAAAGCATCAGACTGCTCGTTAATGATTAATTCTGGCTCAGCTGCTAACGGATTCGTATCCATAGCAGTTACAAAAATAGCCTGAGTTTCAGAATCAATGGCTGGAACCTTGCTGAACGGACGAGTTCGCAAAGCGGTCCATGCGCCAGACTCAACTAACTGAGTTTTAACCGTTTCACGGTCAAGACCTGCTAGTTGGTTGGCTTCATAGTTATTGAACGTGATTTGCTCATTGCCTGCTATTTCAATCACTACTGATTGAAGAACACGCTTAGCACCACGGTTCACTTCAATAACTTTACCGCTTGCTGGAGAAGTAAATACAACACCAGGGTTCTTTTTATCTGCAAAAAGAACTTGGCCTTTCTTCACTTCATCACCAACGCGAGCATGCATCGTAGGACGCATACCAACGTACTCTTCGCCAAGCAAGGCGACTTTAGTGATGGACTTACCATCATTAATCACCTGGGATGGAGTTCCTGCAATAGGAAGGTCCAAACCCTTATTTATTGTAATCATACGCACTTGCACTACTTTATCGGGAAAAAGATTCTTTTAATTGCGTAAATTCGGGACGTTTTAAATCGCCCTTAGACACGACATTACTGTGTCCGGTTTTGGTAAATTTGAGGCACCAAAATCGCAACATTATCTTAATAAACTCATCACATAAATCATGTGAGATTTATCAGGTGCCGTATACTAGCATTTTTTGATAACTTGATGCCATGACCAATAACTTGAATACGGCCTTTATTTGGTGAGATTTGAAGCATATGGACTCTCAAATATGTATAAATTTGACGGGCCGCACAGATAAAATGGCTTTTGAATCATGTTTTAAACAAGAGATTAATACTCTGTCACAAACTCATATTTTACGAATTATGTTGAAACACTGTTAATAAAAACATTACTCATTGTAGGTATTTTCAACCGTTCGATTTACCATCAATTTGAGTGATATAACAACGAAAAACAGAGATATTTGGCAACAAAAAAGGCGGTATTGCCGCCTCTTTTTTATAGCTAAGTTCTATGACTTACCACCACCCATGCACATTGGGCTATCTGGCACGTTATCTAGCTGCTTCATCCATTCATCTTTTGTATAAGTATGAATGGACAGGGCGTGAATATTATTCGCTAGCTCTTCTGAAAGTACTTTATTGACCGCTCGATGACGAGCAATAAGACGCAAACCTTCAAACACATCGCTGACAACAATCACTTTAAAATGACTTTCAGAACCAGCCGGAACATTGTGCATATAGCTCTCATTCACCACGTTTAAATGACTTGGTGAAAACTCATTGTGCAATTTTGTTTCGATAACTTCTTGGATCATTGTGATTCCTTAGTAACGTATTGGCATTATATGTTGCTGAGTATAAACCTTAACGGGTCGACTGTCTGAGTATTTCATTGCGAACCACTCCAGTTTAATGGAGTTTTTTCTATCTTGTTTAGCCTGCATTTGAGACAATATCTTTGTTATTTCTTATATAAGCACCTCAAGCAATGAAAACCGAACTTACCCTTCACGATAGAACTTTGACCTTACATCGTTTCCCTAAACGTTCAAATGAAACCCTTCAAGCTTGGGATGCGGGCGACGAATACCTGCTCAGTCATGTTGAAGAGATGAACCTTGAACCTGGCAAACACATACTGATCATGAACGACAGCTTTGGTGCTCTATCTGCTTGGTTCTCGAAAGATCATGATGTCACCATGATGAGCGACTCATTTATCTCTCATCGCGGTGCGCTAAAAAACTTACAGCGAAATCAATGTAATCGAGTCAACTTTTTAAACACAATGGATGCTATCCCACACGGTATAGACCTTGTGATCATGCAGCTACCAAAAACCAACCGCCACCTTGTATGGCAGTTAAGTCAGTTGCGCCAAGCACTGCCTGAAGGCTGCCAAGTGATCGGTGTCAACAAAGTAAAAGAGATCCACACCTCTACACTTAACCTTTTCGAAAAATACCTAGGCGAGACCAAAACCTCATTAGCGAAGAAAAAACACCGCTTGGTTTTCTCTTCTCCAAACTGCCAACCGATTCAAACTGTTGAGCCGTTTGTTGAGTGGGATGTAGACGGTGAAGATATCCGCCTGAAAAATTTACCGAATGTTTACTCAGGGGAAGCACTCGATCAAGGCGCTCGCTATATGCTAGAGCACATACCTAAAGATCCTGAGCTACGTCATATTATCGACCTAGGCTGTGGCAACGGTGTATTGAGTGTAAAAGCAGGACAATTGAATCCCAAAGCTCGTATCACCTGCGTTGATGAGAGTTTTATGGCCGTTGAATCAGCACGACAAAACGTCAAGGATAACCTTGGTGAAGAAGGTAACTTCCAATTCATTGCTAACAACTGTTTAGATGGCTTTAAGAAAAACAGCACATACTTAGTGATGTGTAACCCTCCGTTCCATCAACAACAAGCGATTACTGATCACATTGCATGGCAAATGTTCTGTGATGCGAAGCATGTTCTTAGCAATGGCGGAAAATTAATTGTTATTGGTAACCGACACCTCGGATACGATGTAAAACTCGCAAGATTATTTGGTGAAGCGAACGTTGAAACGCTTGAACTAAACCAAAAATTTGAGATATTACAGGCAACAAGAGAACCTGCGAATTTTAATAAATAAGCAGAAACGACTTCACAAAAATTTAAAATACCGAGCTTCTGGTGTGAATTTAGAAAGGATAAAGGAATGAAAAAACTGATTTTGGCTGCTTCTATTATGGCTTTGACGGCATGTTCAGCCCCTCAGCAAGAACAGATCAACGTAATGCCAGAAGCTTCACTAAGCTCAAGCAACCTTGTACAAGGCAAAACATACACGCTCACAAGTAAAGATGTCCGTGCTGCTCAATATGTAGCATTGGTTGATAGCGGCCGTTCAAATATTCAGCCAATTCACGCTAAGCAAAACATGCGTATTTCTCTAGAAAACGCGCTAGCAAAACAGCTGGACTCTCAAGGTTTCCGTGCAAGCGTAAACAGTGAAAACTCGATTGTTTTAGAGATTCAAGAAGCACTCGTTACCGTAGAACACACCATTATGGAAAACCAAATGGACGGTAAAGTGACACTTGAAGTAACCGCTGAGACACCTGAAGGCAAACTGGTTAAGACATTCAATGGTACAGCCGTTCGAACTGGTGCGTTAAGCGCTTCAAACGACGACATCTCAATGGTCCTTAATGATGTGCTCAATTTAGTACTTACTGAGATTGCTAACGACCAAGAGCTACAAACTTACATGAAGGAACGTTTCTAATGAACCGTATCCTTACTTCTATCGTATTAATGCTGGTGAGCGTGAGCGTTTGGGCTGGTCCTAAAGTGAACGTGGAAACAACATTAGGCAACTTCACTATTGAGCTTAACCAAGAAAAAGCACCGATTAGCGCTGAGAACTTCCTAAAATACGTTGAAGACGGCAGCTATGAAGGCACTATCTTCCACCGAGTTATTCCTGGCTTTATGGCTCAAGGTGGTGGCTTCGATCAAGATATGAATCAACAAGCGACTTATACCCCTATCAAAAACGAAGGCAGTAACGGTCTAAAGAATGATACAGCAACGATCGCTATGGCTCGCACTAATGCGCCTGATTCTGCGACTCGTCAGTTCTTCATTAACTTTGCTGACAATGATTTCTTAAACGCGAAAGGCGCTAATCCTGGTTACGCTGTATTTGGTAAAGTGACTGAGGGATTTGATGTTGTACAAAAGATGGCTACCATTCCGACTAAGCGAATGGGCCGTATGTCAGACATCCCAATAGACCCTATCATCATCAACAAAGTAACACTTCTTAAGTAATCTCATACAGCGCCCTTAACCTCTTAAGGGCGTTTTTCTATACAAGGACGCCCCATGTCATCAGGCTCTCCCTCTCTTTCTTGGATGCAGACTTTTCGCAGCTACCTAGATAAACGTCTACTTTGGGTGTTTATGTTAGGCTGTTCAAGTGGCTTCCCATGGGTTCTTATTGGCTCCAATATGTCCGGTTGGCTAAAAGATGCAGGTTTAACAAGAGCTGCTATTGGCTATTTTGGTAGCGTATTTGCCGTCTATGCCATTAACTTTCTATGGGCTCCCCTGGTAGACCGAGTCAAACTACCAATCCTACATGCGATATTAGGCCAGCGGCGTAGTTGGATATTTTTGTGTCAAAGCGCTGTATTGATCTGCACGCTCTTCATTGCTGGAGTAAACCCAGCCGATGATCTTGTTCTAGCTTCGATGTTAGCTTTAGGCATAGCGATTGCTTCATCGACTCAAGATATTGCAATCGATGCCTTTCGAATTGATACATTTCCAAAGTCAGAGTCGTCTAAACTGCCTCAAGCTTCTGCTATGACGGTTATAGGTTGGTGGACAGGCTATTCGCTACCCGGTTATCTTGCCTTCATAAATGCTGATTCAGTTGGCTGGAATGGTGTTTACTACGGTATGGCTGGTATTGTCGCAATTCTAATGTTGTTTACATTACTCGTTGGCGAACCAAAAACGAAACGAGATAGCTTACAAGCAGAAGCCGAACGCCGTCATCGTCAAATAGTAGGTAACCCTATTGTTGTCTGGCTTACCGTGACCGTCGCAGAACCCTTCCTAGACTTCTTCAAACGCAATGGATTTAGAGTCGCTCTAACTTTATTACTTTTCGTCTTTCTATTTAAGATAGGCGAAGCCTTCTTGGGAAGAATGTCGATCACATTCTATAAAGAAATTGGCTTCTCTAACGAGCAAATCGGTTACTACTCTAAATTAATCGGTTGGGGATTAACTATGTTATTCACCTTAATTGGCAGTATGGTCAATGTTAAATTTGGTATAGTTCGCGGGTTAATGATCGGCGGTATTGCAATGGCAGCCAGTAATCTAATGTTCGCATGGATCGCCCAAGTTGGTCCAAATGAGCATCTGTTCTTAGCCACGCTGATGGTTGATAACTTCACATCTGCCTTCTCAACCGTTGCATTTGTTTCTTTCCTGACAATGGTAACTGGCCAAGCATTCTCTGCAACCCAATACGCTCTGCTTGCATCATTGGGAAATTTAGGTCGGACAACACTGGCATCATTCAGCGGTGAAGTCGTTGATTACCTCAATGACTGGTCGACTTTCTTCATACTGACAGCATTAATGGTGATTCCGAGTTTGATCATGCTCTATTCATTACGCCACTTTTTCACTGATTTATTAGAAAAAGCCAAAAACCATCAAGAATAGTAAAAAAAGGGTAGCGTCAAACTACCCTTTTTTACTTTCTGACGGCAGAGACGAAACCGACAATCTATTGTACCAGTCACGGTTAAGTGGAACTCAGTTCCCACCAAATCATCAATTGCAAACTCTCAAAAATTCTTTCCATGTTTAGAGCAAAGAACAATCTCTTTCTATAAATAAACAACAAAGCTTGATTACCCCAATTACCTCTCCATGAAAACTCTTCATCAAATGATTCTAACTCCAGTACAACGCCGATCAAAAATAGCTCAAAGCAAAGAAAACGAGACGGACGATTTACCTCATTTTGAGGAAGAAAAAGCTTAGAAAAGAATACTGTTGATTTTGATATGCATGTCACTCTATTCAGTAGAATCGTTTGCTTAGAACGGTATTTCAGCAATTCCCCCACAAAATAACCGAATTTCACAAAATCAATAGAATTTATGGTGCATCAAGATGCATTGCTATCTTAAAGTTCCGTCATTTAGATCGTTAGTGTGATCGGCTTCACTTTAATAATTGTAGTTTTCACTCTGTCTCACTTTTATTTGAGAACAAAATCGCTATTATGCTCGGCATTCGGACAACGTAAACACTTACAAGTTTGCGGGTTACTTATTTCAAATATAGAGAGTTCCATTATGCGTAAATCACTTTTAACTCTTGGCCTACTTGCAGCAGCTTCTGCTCCGGTAATGGCAGCGGATTATTCTGACGGCGACATCCACAAAAATGATTACAAGTGGATGCAATTCAACCTTATGGCTGCAATCGATGAGAAAGGCGCTGGTCCAGAGTCAACTCACGATTACCTAGAGATGGAATTTGGCGGTCGCTCGGGAATCTTCGATCTTTACGGTTACGTTGATGTATTTAACCTAACTTCTGATCCAGGCAGCGACAAAGCTGGTGAAGAAAAAATCTTTATGAAATTCGCACCTCGTATGTCTCTAGACGGACTAACTGGTAAAGACCTTTCTTTTGGCCCAGTTCAAGAGCTTTACGTTGCATCTCTTATGGAATGGGGCGGCAAATCTGGTGTAAACAACCAGAAGATCGGTCTTGGTTCTGACATCATGGTTCCATGGTTCGGTAAAGTTGGTCTAAACCTATACGGTTCTTACTACGGTAACGAAAAAGACTGGAACGGTTTCCAAATATCGACTAACTGGTTCAAACCATTCTACTTCTTCGAGAACGGTTCATTCATTTCTTACCAAGGTTACATCGATTACCAATTCGGTATGGAAGATAAGGCTGGTAACAAGTTCAACACTAACACATCAAACGGCGGTGCGATGTTTAACGGTATCTACTGGCACTCAGATCAGTTCGCTGTTGGTTACGGCTTGAAACTATACAAAGACATCTACGGTTTTTCAGATGGTGAAGCACTACCATGGACTCAAACTGTTGACTCTTCAGGCGTAGGTCACTACGTTGCAGTAACTTACAAGTTCTAATTGAACTTCTAAGAAAGTTTCCAGAATGGCACCCTCGGGTGCCATTTTTTATTGCTTTCATTTAATGCCTCGCTATCCTTGCAGTATCACTTTCTTATCTCGGTATTGCTGTGAACATCACTATTGTAGGGCCAGGGGCCATCGGCTCTTTATGGGCAATAAAACTACTTCAAGCTGGTCATAATGTGTCTTTGTGGAGTCGTTCCACTGATAACTCAATTGACTTATCACTTGATGGACAAGCTTCCCTTTCCTTCAGTAACAACAATATCGAAAAGCTATCAGCGAGTGACTTGGTTATTTTCACGGTCAAAGCTTGGCAAGTAGCAGAAGCAACCACTTCACTGCTTCAACATCTCGATCCCGACACCATTCTCATGTTCATGCATAACGGAATGGGCGCGGTTGATGAGATAGCCACTCAAATTGATGCTTACCCAATAATATTGGCGACCACGACTCAAGCTGCATTCAAACCCGACCACAACAATGTGTCTCATACTGGATTGGGCCAAACTCAATTGGGTGCTTTCAACCAAACTGGCCAACAGTGTACGTTTTTAGTTGATGTCTTAGATAATGCTCTCCCTGCTGTTTGTTGGAACCCACAAATAGAAACCGCACTTTGGACTAAGCTCGCCATCAATTGTGCGATCAACCCACTCACGGGCCTTGAACAGATCAAGAATGGCGAACTCGCAGATAAAAGGTTTGAGGATATTTTGAGTTCTATCGTTAAAGAGCTCACGCAGGTTATGCAAGCCGAAGGGATCGTTTGTTCATTCGATAAATTAGTGGCAAGCGTCAAACAGGTAATCCAAGCCACGGCGCAGAACAACTCATCCATGAAGCAGGATATGTTTTACCAACGTAAGACAGAGATCGACTTCATTAACGGCTACCTTATTAAGACTGCACTCAAGCATCAGATAGACGCTCCCGTTAACCAAAGACTGTTCGCCCAAGTCAAAGGGCAAGAAAATCGCTGGAATCATCAAGATTAGTCAGCAACGGTTAACAAGTCGCGATAAAATAACAATACCGCTAAGCACAACGCTAGCACCAATTCCCAAGATTTTAGGTAAGAATAGATGCTTGATATCAATCACATCCGAGAGCAGTTTCCTGCGCTATCACAAATCGTCAACCAACAACCGTTGATTTACTTAGACAGCGCGGCAACGACGCAAAAACCTCAGGTGGTTATTGATGCCATTAGCCAATATTACTCTAAGCAAAATGCCAATGTTCACCGTGGTAGCCACAGCTTAACCGCGCAAGCAACCAGTCAATTTGAAGCAGCAAGAGACAAGGTCGCTCAGTTTATTGGCGCTACGTCTTCAAAGGAAATTATCTGGACTCGCGGTGCCACCGAAGCACTTAACCTCATTGCTCAAACGTACGCAAGAAGCACTCTTCAACCTGGCGATGAGATCTTAGTGAGTGAAATGGAGCATCACGCCAACATAGTCCCTTGGCAAATTGTGGCAGAACAAACCGGCGCTAAAGTCATAAAAGTACCAGTGACATCGGATTGCGAATTTGACCTAACTGCGTTTGATATGCTCTTAAATGAACGAACCAAGATTGTTGCTCTGGCTCAGATAACTAATGTGACTGGTTCTCGTCAGCCCATTGAACAAGTGATAGAGAAAGCACACAAGATGAATGCTATTGTTGTGGCCGATGGCGCGCAAGGTATTGTTCATGAATCTGTTGATGTAGCGGCTTTAGGTGCAGATTTCTACGTATTCTCTGGGCATAAGCTCTATGCACCTGCAGGTATTGGTGTGCTTTACGGCAAACTGGAATTGCTCGAAGCGATGCCACCTTGGCATGGCGGTGGCAAAATGGTTGATCGTGTCTCTTTCTCTGGCACTACTTTTTCTGAACTGCCTGGCAAGTTCGAAGCAGGCACACCCAATGTCGCTGGCGCTATTGCTTTAAGCACCGCAATAGAATGGTTGAGTGGTTTTGCACAGCAAGATGTCGAAAATCATATCCACCAGCTGCAACACGAGACCTACCTTGCTCTCAGTAAACTGGATGACATTCAGATTTTAGGGTATCAACCCAACTCTAGTGTGATTACGTTTGTAATGGATGGTGTTCACCATCAAGATATTGCAACGCTATTAGATCAACAAGGTATCGCAGTTCGCGCTGGTCACCACTGTGCTCACCCATTAATGGATGCGCTCAACGTAAAAGGAACGGTGCGAATTTCGTTTGGCATTTACAACAACATGGATGATGTTGAAAAGCTCATAGCGGCGATAGAAAAAGCCGTTGATATGTTGTAGATGGTAAACATAACGAATAGCGAAGTTATTTAGGGTTGGCGTTTAGCGTCAACCCTTTTTATATCTGTGTTTTTAAGAAATGTTAAGCACTTAGCTCTTGGATTTGAGCAACAATCGCTTTTAATCCATTACCTCGAGATGGGCTGAGGTGGGTGATTAGACCGATCTGTTCAAAGTAACCATCAATATCGAACACTTGAATTTGTTGTGATGTTTTACCATCAAAAGCAGCCATCACTAATGTAATCAGACCGCGCACGATACGCGCATCTGAATCGGCGCAAAAATACCAAACACCGTCGATGTTCTGAGAAACTAACCACACTTGGCTTTCACAACCAGACACCAATACCTGCTCACTTTTCAGTTCATCAGGCATGTTAGGCAACTTCTTCCCCCATTGAATCACTTGGCGATAACGGTCTTCCCAGCCGTTGAATGTTTGCATTTTCGCGACAATATCATCACTGGTAATTTCAGTGCCGAATGGAGAGCTTGGGAATGACATCATTTTAATATCCAGTAAATTATTATGAAACGAACAATAACGAGTTACTTAGTATGCTTTTGAACGATCTTTTCTACGATACGTGAAACCGCCACAAAACCAAACGTCGCCGTTACAACCGTTGCTGCACCAAACCCCGTCGCACAATCCATGCGCTTTGGACCTTCTGCGGTTGCTTTCGCAGCACATACACTGCCGTCGGCTTGAGGGTATTTAAGTTGCTCAGTAGAGAACACACAATCAATGCCAAACTTACGTGCTGGGTTCTTAGGGAAATTATGATGACGACGCAACGTGTCTTTCAATTTCTTTGCTAGCGGATCTTGAATCGTCTTAGTCAGATCAGCCACTTTGATTTGAGTCGGGTCGACTTGGCCACCCGCACCACCGGTGGTGATCACCTTAATTTTGTTGCTACGGCAATACGCCAACAGCGAAGCCTTAGCTTTCATGCTATCAATCGCATCGAGAACAAAGTCGAACTCTTTCGATAGGTATTCAGCCTGATTGTCTGGGCCGATAAAGTCATCAATCAGGTTAACTTTGCACTCAGGGTTAATCAGCTTGACGCGCTCTGCCATCACTTCGATTTTGCTCTTACCGACAGTACCCGACATAGCATGAATCTGACGGTTAATGTTGGTCACGCACACATCATCCATATCGATCAAAGTCAGCTCACCTAAACCAGTACGAGCAAGTGCTTCAACAGCCCATGAACCTACACCGCCAATACCGATCACACACACGTGTGCAGCTCTAAGTATGTCGACTTCACTATTGCCATACAGGCGACGAGTGCCACCAAATCGTTGGTCATAGTTTTCTGAAGCAGGAGTGGTCAATTCACGCATTGTTGCCGCCAATTTATTTCTGAGAAAAAGAAAAGAGTGCGTTTTATACGCACTCTTGAATAAAAAGTCTAGGGGATTAGAGAATCACTTTAACAACCCTATTCTATTAGGCTTTACTCGATCTTTTCAGGAGGCAAAGCCCAAGGCGCTTCGGTTGCGCTACCATCTAAACCCAACTTCCATACACGACCAAAATGTTTGTAATGCCCCGCTTCAGTACCCGCTCTTGGCCCCATACCGTGGTAGAGGTCTAAGTGGTTCTGCTTAACCGCTCCCCCCGTATCCAAAACCAGTAACAACCTTAATTGGTGTGCACCACTCCAAGTACCATCTGCATTTAATAACGGAACCTCAGCCAGAATTGGTGTGCCCATAGGCAAGAGTGAACGATCGCCCGCTACCGCAGCCATTGGTAACAGTGGAATACCTGCGCTTCCCATTACCGACAAATCATCTCTTGCACTAAAGAACACAAAGGACGGATTTTGCTCAAGCAGCTCTTTGACTACTTCAGGGTCGTTTGCCAATACCCACTCTTTGATTGCCTTTAATGACATTTTTTCGCGTGGAACTAAGCCTCGTTCAATAAGAACACGGCCAATGCTCACATAAGCTTTATTGTTCTTACCCGCGTATGCGAAATACTGCAGCGTGTCATCATCACCGAAGTGCACAAAGCCACTGCCCTGCACTTCCATCATAAATGGGTCGATACGGTTTGCTGAATAACCTAACTCAAGGCCTTGACCTTCTAATGCACCGTTGTAGATATCTGCACGAGTTGGACACTCTTTATCACACTTAGGAAGGCCATAAACAGGAAAACGATATTCTTCAGTCGCTTCATGACGAAGCTCCATCACTGGAGAAAAATACCCCGTGAATAAGACATTACCTTGCTTATCTCCACCACCGAGTTGGGCGGTTTGAACGCCGAAATTAGCTAACTCACTAGGATCACCACTCAGCATTGCCCACTCATTGAGCTGTTGATAAAGCGGCTCGTAGATTTTCGCCATCGAAGGAGATTTGGAGACCACCATTTCAGCTTGTTCAGCAAATGCGGTGTAGTCTCTTGGCTTGTTGGATTGAACCTGATCGATCTTATTTAAAGTACGGGGAAATTCATCATCAAGGTGTTGTTGAGCACGATCAGTTGGTTGAGCACAGCCAAATAGTAGAGAGGCGGCAACAAGGGGAAGCCATTTTTTAATCACAAGAGTCATCCTAAAAATTCTATGCATCGAGGATGACAAAAACAGCCAGATAACACAATCTTAGATTGTAAGAGTTTACAATAAGATAACCTATCGAACTGAGTGATCAATATGGCCTTTAAGGCGAAATACAGGATTATAGTGACTATCCGAATCAAGCGTCATTTCGGTGTTGTCAGAATTGGTCATGCGGAAACGATACGTTTGATCGCCCGCCTTATATTCGAAGTAGTTACCATCAAACTCAAAGTTAGTGGCAACAATAGAACCCGCCATTGATACACCATTAGCGTTTAACACAAACTCATCCGTCGCATAATGCGCAACATCTTGTTCTACCCAAGTACCATAAAGCAAGTGATTTGGCGTTACTGAATCTTGCAATCGAGTTATCACATCACCAAAAAGTGACACCACTGCGAACGACCCCACCAGAGCCAAAATCATGAGACAACGCTCGATGATCTTACGCTTTAACTTAGATTGGTTTCGCTGTTCTTCCTCACTATAGAGGCCTGTGGTTATCTCATCGATCTTGTTCTTTGTTGCTGGAGCTTGTTGCATTCGGTAACTACTCATAAAGATGCTATGCATATTCTACACTGAGACCGTTTATATAATGAAGTCTAGATAATAATAGTTTGCGCTTTATTCCAAAAAGGTGTTGTTTAAATTTGAATTTAAATGCTAAATTATCGAATAAATAAACAAAATGGACTTGTTCTGTGAAATTAAGAAGTACAGCGCTAGTAAAAGGTTTCAGACAATCAACCCCTTACGTAAATGCTCACCGTGGCAAGACTATGGTAATTATGCTGGGAGGCGAAGCCGTTGCCGCTAAAAACTTTGGCAATATTATTAATGACATAGCTTTACTCCACAGCCTTGGAGTCAAGATTGTTCTTGTTCATGGGGCAAGACCTCAGATCAACCAACTGCTGGTAAAACAAGATTGCCATACGCCTTATCACAAGAATATTAGGGTCACTGACGAGTATTCTCTAGGGGTCGCGATGCAGGCTGCAGGCCAATTACAGCTAGCTATTACCGCTCGTCTTTCTATGAGCTTGAACAACACCCCAATGGCGGGCACTCAACTGAATGTGATGAGCGGCAACTTTATCACCGCTCAACCGCTAGGCGTGGATGATGGCACAGACTACTGTCATAGTGGGCGTATTCGTCGAATCGATATTGAAGGGATTAATCGCACACTCGACCAAGGTTCCATCGTATTACTTGGCCCGATTGCCAGCTCTGTAACAGGAGAAAGTTTTAATCTGCTTTCAGAAGAGGTCGCGACCCAAGTTGCAATTCGTCTAAAGGCAGACAAGCTGATTGGTTTTTGTTCCGAACAAGGTGTAACCGACGAAAACGGTAATGTCCTCGCCGAACTTTTCCCTAAAGACGCTAAACAAATTCTAGAACGCTTAACGGAATCTCAGAATCCTACAGAAGACATGAGTACCGGAACGCTGCGCTTTTTAAAGGGAGCTATCTCCGCTTGCCACGCAGGAGTGCCTCGCTGTCACTTAATCAGCTACAAAGTGGATGGCGCATTGATCCAAGAGCTGTTCTCTTTCGACGGTATTGGAACCCAAGTAGTAATGGCGAGTGCCGAACAAGTAAGACAAGCTCAGATTGATGATATCGGTGGTATCTTTGACCTCATTCGCCCGCTTGAAGAACAAGGCATACTCGTTCGTCGTTCAAGAGAGCAGTTAGAGCAAGAAGTCCATCGCTTTACTATTATCGAGAAAGACGGGCTGATTATTGGCTGTGCTGCACTGTATGCTTACCCAGAAGATCACATGGCAGAGATGGCCTGTGTTGCTATCCACCCTGACTATCGAGATGGAAACCGTGGCCAATTACTACTGGATTACATGCGTCATCAATCGAAGTCGCGCGATATCGACCAGATCTTTGTTCTTACCACACACAGCCTACATTGGTTCCGTGAACAAGGGTTTTACGAAATAGGTGTCGACGAGCTGCCGATGAAGAAACAAAGTTTATACAACTATCAACGGAATTCAAAAATTCTAGCATTAGACGTTCAGTGAAACTTTCAGATACTAATCACACTTTCTCATTAAAATAATTGCAAATGTAATCGTTTGCTGTGCAATTTTTAACAAATATGCACTTTCACTCACACGAATAATTGTATAGTATTTAGCCGCTTTAATGATATTAACAAATAATTTTAATTGGAATTACCATCTTGATAATCGTATCGAGTTAATTAAGGTGGTCACTGCACGGATTGCTATACCCGTTGACGGTCAGCACGCTAGGAATAGCTCTGCTCGTTGATATAAACAGCAAAAAGAGCAACATTGATATGAGAACCATTGTTTGTAACTCGCTGCAAAGTTTTTGGGATATGGCCGACAACCAATTCTTAGAAGGGCTAGACGTACACTGCGTGTTCCCTGTGAGCGAGAACCTTAAAGAGTTTATTTTAAATTGCCAAGCAAAGTACAAGATAAACCATATATCGTTTACTCGAGCGTTTTTAGGCTCTGATTCCTAATAACGCTCAAAGCAACCAAGGAGGGTTGCTTTATGTATACGCTATCCCCTGCAATTTGGTCACTTGACTCCCCTAAACACTTTCGCCAAGTATCTATCTTCGTTAGCTGGTTAAGCGACTGCCTAAACCACTCACTCGCTCTGTTTTTACCTTAATACCACGCTTCAATACATTCGTATCACTGAACATCATCAGTCGTTTCTTCGCACGTGTAATACCAGTATAGATAAGCTCTCGCGTTAAAATAGGGCTGAAATCTGGCGGCAAGATCATTAAGGTCAGATCAAATTCACTACCCTGCGATTTGTGTATCGTCATCGCATAAGCCGTTTCATGATCGGGCACTCGGCTTGGCAGCACAGCTTTCACGCTGCCATCGGGCAATTCAAAATAGACCTTCAATCTAGGTGCTGTATCAGAATGACTCGAATCAGATTCAAGCATACATATACCAATATCACCATTGTATAAACCCAAACCATGATCGTTACGCGTTACCATGACAGGTCGTCCGTGATACCACAACTCATCGTTGTGTGGGTTCACCAAACGTCTGGCGGCAAGTGCCCTTTCGATTCTGTGGTTGAGGCCTTTAACGCCAAAGTCACCTTCACGAATGGAACACAGCAATCGACATTGGCTGAACAAGTCGAGCACCGATTTAGCTCGCGCTTCCTGAGTTTCTAATTCTTCTAACGGCACGTTCATTCGGTTCAGATACGCACCATACTCATTGACTAAAGTACGCAGCATCACGTTATAGCTGTCACTCGACAAAGGATGATTTTCGATATCCTCAAACCCTTTAGCAAACACTTGATCGACCTGCTTAGCAGAGCCGTTATTGATTGCTTTTGCCAACTGTCCGATACCTGAACGCGCATCGAAACGATAACTCTTCTGCAGCATACACAAGCTGTCTGCAATCGCAGGAGCGTTAACCAAACCTGCTTTGTCTTGTCTTGATTTAGCTATCGCATCAAAGCCTGTCATCTCTGCAATCAAATTGCCTTGCGCTGTGCTGTACCCTGCAGAGTTGAATGAACAGATATCACCGAGCACAGCACCTGCCTCTACCGAAGCGAGTTGATCTTTATCCCCAAGCAGAATCAGCCTTGCGTGTTCAGGAAGTGCATCGACCAGCTTATACATCATCGACAGATCGACCATCGAAGCTTCATCCACCACTAAGATATCAAGGTGAAGCGGATTGCGTCGGTTGTGCCTAAACTCAGCACGATTAGGAATCGCGCCGAGCAACCTGTGTAAAGTGCTCGATTCCGTCGGTATGTTGGCTTTTACTTCAGGCGCTAAAGGCAGTTGTTCAATCGCTTTACCAATCGACTCAGTTAAACGTGCCGCCGCTTTACCTGTTGGAGCCACCAGCTTGATCGTCGGTGTTTTACCTTGGCTGAGTGATTGTTCAACCATAGCCGACAATAACTTGGTTACTGTGGTCGTTTTACCAGTACCAGGTCCACCAGAGATCACCGCAAAGCGACGACTCAGCGCCACCGCTGCCGCCACTTTTTGCCAATTCAAACAAACAGATAACGGCACTAGACTATCCAGCACATCTAAATCGGTCACTTGTTTAGCTTGAACAATCGCTTGGTCTATCGCGCCCCAATCTAGAACTTGCTCATTCACAATATCTAGATGGTCACACACCAGTTGTTGGCGTAATACCTGAGACGTTTGTTGGTTTGCTTCAGCCTTGGCTAAGGCGTTAAACAGAAAGTGATAGCTGCGTGCGAATAATTGACTCAACGTTTCAGTCAGCGCTTTTTTCTGCTCAGTGTTGAACTCTACAGGCTTACTTAAACGGTTTAAGGTCTCAGCTAACACAACCTCATAGTTCCAGTAACGCTGTAAATACACACGTTGCCCATCGAACATTAGCGGCTTAACATAATCATTGGTCATACCAACTAAGTTAGATGATTGCAGAACTGTCGCCCAATCAATACCTAACAATTTTTGGTTCAGTTGCAGTGCCGTCTCACCATATAAACCCAGTAACTGAGCAAGATCCGCCGTTTGTTCAGGGCTTACCGTATACTGCTGTATAAGCTGAGTACAAATATGACCCTTGCCCAACTCATGGCTCACCACCCCAGCGAGAAAACCGATCTCTTGAGAGTGACTCGTCGCTTGCTGCGCAATAAAACGGGCAAATTGATAATCCAACTGACGAATCGAACCCTTTTCTGCAAGAAACTTGAGCACATCCATTAACTGCTCAGGGATAAGTGAAACTGGCTTAACAGAGTTCGCTGTTTCTATGCTGGTATTAGTGGTCGTCGTTGTCATTATAAAAGCCCCATCTGTCCAGTTTCATTGTCATTCAATTGTGCTGAACGTCTGTCTATCACTTTACCGTCAATCAATTGATCCATTTCATCGAGCAAAGCCAGTGTTGGTTTCGCTGAGAAAATACCTTGTTGAGATTGGCCGTCCATTCCTCTTAAGAACAAGTAATAAACCCCACCGAAATGTTGTTCATAACTGTAATCCGCAACGCGGCTGCGTAAGAAGCGATGCAATGCCAACGCATAGATTTGATATTGCAGATCGTAGCGGTGGTCGGCCATCGCCGATTTCAATGCTTCACCATGGTAGACGGCAACGTCATCACCTAGATGGTTCGATTTCCAGTCGAGGACATAGTATTTACCTTGGTGCTCGAACACCAAATCGATGAAGCCTTTCAACATGCCTTGCACGGTTTGGAAGCCAAGGTCACCCGCTTTTGCTGATAGCGGATCATGGTACTGAATGGTTTGATTCAATTCCGATGCGGCTAACACTTCGATCGGTAATAAGAACTCCATCTCGACTAATCGTTGCGTAGAGTCTTTCTCGCTTAGCTTTAAGTTTTTACCGTCCAATGCTGTATTAAGAACGGTATCGACCAGTAGTTGAAGCACAGGTAACCACTCTAGTTCGTATTGCTCTGACTCTAATAAGTGAGTGATTACTTGCGTGTTATGCTCGCTGGTTGCTGGCTCGGTAAATTCAACATCCTCAAACAAGGTGTGCAAGAAGGTACCTGGACGAGCGCCACGAGGGAAGGTGAATATAGAACGTTCAGGTTCTATCAACTCAGACTCGTCTTGTTCATCCGCCGAATCAATATCAAAGCCAGACACCTCAATGGTCGCATCATGGCTTGCTCCGTGGCTGCCCTGTTTGACTAGTCCTGAGTAACTGGTGATACGCCAAGCTCGGTCGATTGACGCCTTAAGTTCACTGGCCTGTAAGTCGTCACTCACTTGTTCTGCTTGTACAAAAACTTGCTCGTGAGCTGTCGGAGTTTCAGACAGTAATACGCTTGAATTCTTACCCTCAATCGCAGACAAGGCTTGATGTAACTCAGCGATGCCTTGTTCTTGTCCGTTTTGAACCAAGTAGCCCATCGCACTTAAGTGAACACCGGTCGGCTCTTTGGTTGAACGGCCTTTGCGTAGCGGTGCCATACCTATGAAACAACCGTAAACAGCACGAGTCAGCGCTACATAAATCAAGCGTAAGTCTTCCGCCAGTCGCTCTTTATCCGCTTGTGCTAAAGCACTATCACTGCCCGTAATATCAAGTACCGTGGTATCTGAATCATGGTCGTAGAACTTACCTTCACTCGCTTCACGATAGCTTGCAACGAACGGCAAAAATACCAAGTCATATTCCAAGCCTTTCGACTTATGAATGGTAACGATTTGAACCAAGTTTCTTTCTGATTCAAGGCGTTGAATGTCGTCTTCATTACCACCTAAACCATTTTGAGCATCTGATATCGCTTCAGCTAGCCAACGTAACAAGCCATAGTCGCTGTCGAGTTCTTGCCTAGCTTGTTGCAGCAATTCGCCAATATGCATCAAATCAGTGAGTGAGCGCTCACCATTTTCTTCTTCTAGTAAGCGTTCCGCGAGATGTCTTTTACTGATCACGCTGCGCAGCATGGGTAATACGCCGCGTTGTAGCCACAACTTACGGTATTCTCGAAATTCGTTAACGACGTTTTCCCACACCACTTCATCGTTGTTGAGTTCATCCAATGATGCCGCATCCAGAGCAAACAACTCCGACGCTAAACTCGCGCGCAATGCTCGGTCATTTTCAGGTGTCAGCACCGCTTGCAGTAGGCGTTGAATATCTTGCGCGACCAAGCTGGTAAAGACACTGTCTCGGTTCGACAAGTACACACTCGCTATGCCTTGCTCAGACAGCGCGTTCTTGATCAGACGACCTTCACTGCCGGTTCGAACCAAAACAGCAATATCACCCGCATTCACGGCATGTTGTTTTTTGCCGTTATCAAAATAGGCTTGTTGATTTTGAGAAGCGGTCAGAATGGTTTGAATTTGACTCGCTGTCGCCTCGGCCATGGCTTTGTGATATTCGCCTTTTGGTAATGGCTTATCTTCAGCATCTTGAAGCCAAAAGGTCAGTGCGTGCTGAGTTTCTCCGTTCATTACCCATTGGCGTTTGTCAGCCGATGGGCTAGCAGCAACGGGTAAGAATGGAATGTCTTGGTCGTAGATAAACGGGCTATCCGAATTCATAAACACTTGGTTTACCGCGCTGACCATATCAGCACTCGAACGCCAGTTAGTGCCTAACGTATAGTGAGCACTAACTTGGTTTCTTGCCTTAATGTAGGTAAAGATATCTGCGCCACGGAAGCCGTAAATAGCCTGCTTCGGATCACCGATCATAAACAGACCGCATTGCGGGTTATCTAAATAGATTCGGCTAAAAATACTGTATTGCAGCGGATCGGTATCTTGGAATTCATCGATCATCGCCACTGGGTATAAGGTTCGAATTCTCTCCACTAGCAATGATTGCTCATCCACATCAATGGACGCGGATAACTGAGTCAACAAATCATCAAACGATAACCACTGCTTTTGCTGTTTAGCTTTGGCTAACATGGTTCGGCAATGGGTAATGGCATGCGCCAGCAATGGAGCTTTTAGATCTGCTGGAGAATTTAAGAAGTCCTCAATCGCTTCGAAAACGGCGTGCTGAGGTGCAGTGCCTTTCGGTGTTTTTTCAATTAACGTGGCTTGTGAGAACTTCTCTAGTTTATCTGGAAACTGGTAATCATGAGTGTCGCTCTGCGCCCATGCCGTGACCGCTTCTAACCAAGTCGGTAAAGACTTCTTGGTGTAGCTACGCTTGTTCACATCTGAACCTGAAATCAAAGCCAAAAAGTCCGCTTCGGATTCGCACCACAACGCCTTAAGTTGCTTCACTTTATCTAGGTTTTGATTGTGCAGAGTTTGCAGGTCGCCCGACATTGCTTCGACGGTTAGCTTTAGTGGAGAACCCGTCAGATAACGATTTACGTCAGCCAATAGAGAAGCGGGAGAACCCCAGATATTACGAACCTCACCTGCTAATTGAATTGGCAATGGGTAGAACTGTTTACGCCAATAGTCGGCAACCACTTGTGCTTTTAGGTGGCTTTCATCGGTCACAAATTCATTATCAAAGCGGCTTCCAGACTCGAAGGCATTTTGAGTCAACATTCGCTGACAGAAACCGTGAATGGTGTAGACCGCTGCTTCATCCATTTGTCTTTCAGCGTTAAGCAGAGTTTTAGCTGCGCCAGCATGATCATCGATGGCTTGTAACAAAGGAGCAATCACTGGGTCGTCACTTTGCCCACGTGCAAACGCAATCCGTGCATCATGGATTCGAGCACGGATACGATCTCGCAGCTCAGCGGTAGCCGCTTCGGTAAAGGTCACCACTAGAATTTGGTCTACAGTTAGTGGCTCATGGTGTCGTGTGGCTTCCGTCAGATCACCTTGCGGCGCAGCAGTGCCGTGCCCCAGCAGTAAGCGCAAATACAAGCCAGCAATAGTAAATGTTTTACCCGTACCCGCCGATGCTTCAATTAAACGCGCGCCATGAAGTGGAAACGTCATGGTATCGAGTGTTTTTGGAGCGATTACCTGAACACTGCTTGTGGTCGTCATGCCTTACTGCCTTTTGATAGATGAGTCTGTTAAAAATGTGACTATTGCTATAAATGTGACCTAGCGTGGAAAACGTCATTCAATTTACGTCCTACGCTGATTTGTTAATAGTTAGTGCGATCTCTCTCACGGATCAATTCAGATCGCCTCGCTACTATGCGCCCACGAGTTCAGGAGCGCCTATGAGTTTTGTACTTTACGGCGTTACTTTGAACCACAGAATAATGGTCCCTCTGACCTGTGGCCGTACAGCGAACGCCCTACACTAATAATGATTTACTGGCGGCCACTTTATTTCCTGTACCTTGCTTCAATTCACCTTGATTCCCTTCATCTTGAAAGCAAGCGTACCAAACTCTTACCAGCGACTCTCTTTTGTCTTTCATTAATTCAGCGCACTCGCTATTGATCTTGTCGATCACAGCCACCTACTCCTGATCTTCCAGATCGGCTGCAGCCAACCTTGCCGCCTGCAACACAAGTGTCGAGTACATACGTGATTGAGCAGCCAGTTCATCATCCCACTTAGGCCAAATTCGTGAGATGTAGGTATCTCTGCCCTCGCCCGTAAAGGCGAAGCTGTCGTTAAAGGTATCGGCCATTTTCTTGAGTGACTTTTCTTCATCATCGACCCATTTACCGCGGCTAAAGCCCGCTTCAACACCTGCTAATGCGGTTTTCGGGAAGTAAGGCAGTGGCGCTGTCATACCTTGATAAAACAGTCGTACTAACTCAGCTAATATACTCTTCGCTTGCTGCGCATCGCCGATAGGTTGTAGCGTTTGATGAACCACGCCCTCTTTTCTGTCGTAGCCAATAATATGGGTCGTTTTTCCGTGCCCCATAACAGCGCAGGATAGATGATCAATCCACGCAGCCAAGTAATCTTGAGAGCGTATTTTGCCGCTACGGAAACGCACTAGACCTGATTGATAGTTTTGAGTTAACCACCCCATCAAGCGAACAGGCTTACCTTCGCCTAACACGTCAAACTCGATATTCACTTCGAGATCTTGCTGCGGTGATCCGCTCACAAATCTAATCTCTTTGGCTAAGTCTTCCGCTTGAACACGATTGGTTTCAAATTCGATGTCACCAAAGGCGCCAACAGGTAATCGACCTTGTGCTTTTTGCTCAGAGACAAACTGTCGCACCGCTTCCTCTGCACCTTCTGGGTGGTCCAGCAACACTTGCAGCAACGCATCTTTAAGCTGGAAGCTCTCTAGTCCATTGAGTACGAATGGCTCATCGTCTTCCATTACAGGAAGTGGCGGTTCAAACACGACTTTGAGACGGCGATTAAAGAAGTATTGCACCGGTAAGCGCCAGAAACGCTGCAACTCAACCAAGTCGAGTTCTAACGGATACGTTGCACCCAACAAATAGTCGTCCAATGCTCGGTTGAACTCACCACTGCGTTCACCGGAACGGTTAGCCGCAGGAAGCCACTCTTTGGCGTAACTCAGCACATGGCTTGAATCACCTTTAGTAAAGGCTGCCGGGCTAAATGGCGTCATGGTGTGTTCAAAACTGATCGCTTGAGTCAGCTTGATACCAGAATCATCACTTGGTAGCGCTTGGTCTTCACTCAAACAGTAGTTTTGCTGGCAGTACTCAATCAACTCTGAAACCAATACTGACGGCACTCGCTCAGTATTATCTTGAATCGAACGGCCGACATAGCTTATGTATAAACACTCTTGTGCTGACAGCATTGCTTCTAAGAATAGATAACGGTCATCATCACGACGAGAACGATCACCCGGACGAGTGCGTCCGTTCATCAAATCGAAACCTTCAGGCGGCATTGAGCGAGGGTAAACACCATCATTCATACCTAACAAACAGACGGTTTTGAACGGAATAGAACGCATCGGCATCAGGGTACAAAAGTTAACTTGCCCCGCTAAGAAACGCTGACTGATACGCGCACCCGACAGTTTATTATTCAAATACTGATAGATAATGCTTGGCGATAGCTTTTGTTCGTACAAGGCATCATCAAGCTGTTCATTCAGTTGCGAAAGCGCGTCGCGAATCGACTTAAGCACCACCTCACCTTCCAGCTCAACCGCAAAGAAATCATCAATTATTTGCAGCAAGGTTTCACGCCACATATCGATTGATTGTGTTTCAGTCAGACGCTGGCGGTAATGGGCAATACGATCGATAAAGTGCGCTAATTTACCCGCAAGTTCGGCGTTAATACCCTGAACTTCGTTATAAGCGGCAATTGGAAAGTGTTCAGTTTCAAACAAGCCCGCAGAGTCCGACATCGCATAACCCAATAACATGCGCTGAATACCAAATAGCCAGGTATTTTGCTCGGTTGCAGGTAGATCAAATTCCGTTGCGGTAGAAGAGTCGACACCCCAACGGATGCCCGCTTCTTCAACCCACTGCTTGGCTTGCTCGAATTGAAACTCATCAATACCAAAGCGCGCCATCATTGCAGGGATTTCTAACAACTCTAATAACTCAGACGCTAAACAACGCGTATTCGGTAGCGCGACCAGCTGCATGAAGGCGGTTAAAATTGGGCTTTCTTGATCAGCGGTTCTATCTGAGATCGAGTAAGGGATATAGCGCTCACCCGGGGCATTACCAAATACTGCCTGAATCGCTGGGCTATAAGCATTAATGTCAGATACCATTACGATGATATCGCGCGGTTTCAGTGTCGGGTCAGCATCAAACATTGCCAACAGCTGATCATGAAGGACTTCAACCTCGCGCATAGGGCTGTGACACGCGTGCACGGTCAGAGAGCGATCGCCCAGTTCAACCACCTGTTTATGGTGGCTGGAATCTAAGATGTGGTCGTCTTGATGTTCTTCTAACTGGAGAATATCGGCTTGCAGTTGATGAAGGAGGCTGTCTCTCTCAACATCAATGAAAAACTCGTGCTCTTCACTGTCTGACTGAGATAACAAGAACAGGTTATCTCTGCCTAATTTACCCATAGACGCCAGCAAGCTATTACCGACAGCTTGGCTGGTGTGTAGTTCGTCTTCAACGTTGGCTTCAATGCCATCTTTCAATGGTGAGGCTTCGCCTTCAAGCTGAGGTAAACCATCAATCAAAGCAAACTGTTTACGACGCTGCGCTTCAACTCTTGCCAAATATTTACGATCGCGAATTTCGCCCCAGTAATGTTGGCAAGGGTTAGTAAACATCAAGTGCACATCAATCTGCTCACCAAGTGCTTTCAATGCATCCATGTAGCGAGGAGGCAGCGAAGAAATACCAAACACAAATAAGCGCTTAGGTAGATGCTGCAGTTGGCCTTGTTGCTTGGCTAGCGCTTCAATGAAGTCGTGATACAAGTTGCCACGGTGGTATTTTGATTGGCCTTGAGACAGGGTTTGCTCATAGAGTGCTTGCCACAAAATCGGTTGCCAAGGGTGCTCTTGTTGTCCCCCATCATCGATAAGTTCTGCAACGGGCTCTCCCGCTTCCCACATCGCCATCCATTCAGGTCTATACACCAAGTAGCCATCGAATATATCGGCAATTTTCTCCGCCAATTGGTACAACTTCGAATCATCTTCGTCGTTTTCAAGATAGCGCTGTAAAGGAAGAAAATCAGGGTGATCAAGCTTAGCGGGTAGCAAACTCATCAGCTTCCACGTCATCGCTTCTTTGTTAAAAGCACTGCGTTTAGGAACATCAGGAAGCACTTGGGTAAACATATCCCAAATGAAGGTTGCTGGAAGTGGGAAATCGATATTTGCTGCTACGCCAAACTCTTTGGCGAGTTCCATCTTAAGCCATTGAGACATACCTGGGCTCTGAACCAAGATCTGCTCTTTTTCGAAGGGATTGGCTAAAGAATCACTTTTAATTAAGTGAACGAGAAGGATTTTTAAAGTATCAACTTTATTGGAATGGTAAACAGTAAACAAAGTGCACTCACGCTAATCTTGCCACAATATACTGCCAGATTAGCATAAGTGCCGAGTTTGGATGAGGAATATAAGCTTATGAAATACTGAAAACTTAAGCTCCGTTTATCTTTTGAACTATTGCCCTTTACAACCTACCTGCTACCGCACTTAAAACACGATGAGGTTTGTAGTTAATACAATAGCGAACGGCGACATAACCGACGACTAAAGTTGCCACGATCAGTTCAAGATACGCTAGGCCGAACACTTGGTTGATGTAATGCGCTTCAATACCTTGAGTTTGCATCCACGCTGCCAATTTAAACAGTGCCGTTGCACCAATCACAATAGGGAAGGTAAATGCGGCATAGCCTGGGCTAAACGGTAGACGAAGTAGTTTGAAGAACGCTGCGTAAATGATGAACGTCATTAGCACTGCAATACCAAACAACATACCAATGATAACTGGCGATGGATCTGCTGAAACCGTTAGGTATCCTGCTAGAGATAGGCTTGCAGGTGCAGCCATAATCGCAATGGTTGGTTTCGCTGCGTCAGGCACTTCGTGAGAGAAGATCAGACGGTAAACCATTATTGGTAGCATTACTGCGTAAACCAATAAGCCGAATACCAAGGTCGCGTTCGCTACAGGCTCTAAAACAGGATTACCAGAGAAAGAAACGTCTGCCACGATAATACCAATTGGTGGCACAAACCAGCTTGGTACCATATGGTGAATCTCAAACTGTTTTGCTCTGTGGTACAAAAAGCTCACTAGAAACACGACGTGCAAAGCTACAGATGCCAGCCACATCGCTTCTTGTAAGAATTGAGAGATTGGCGCCAAAGACGCTGACACTACCATGCATCCCATCGCAAATGTTGGTACCACACTGCCGACAACAGGGTGAGCAAGATCTTCACGCAATAGGTGACCATGAATCAAAAATTTCACAGCTAAAACAAGAAGCAATACCGCCGCAATACCTGCACTGATCCACTGCACTAAGCCTGGAGTGTGCAAAATACCTTGTGCGACTAAAACGCCATCCCAGCACCAGCCTAAACTTGCGATTGCTAGTGCTAACCCTGCCATGGGTGTTGGAGCTCCTGTTAATCTATATTTAATGCGTTGAATCATGTCAGCCTCTCTTAAACTTAATTCACTAAACTTGTGAACTCATCAGCTTGTTGAAGCCATAATACGCTTGCGATTCGTTAAACAATATCCAATTATATATAACAAGTGTTCATTTATACTGAACAAGAATTTCCACTAGCAGCGTAAAACTAGGAATCTGATGGCTAATATTTCAATAAAACAGCTCAAAGTGTTTGTCACCATTACCCAGCATTCGACGCTTACCGCCGCATCAGAAGCGCTGTTTTTGTCTAAAGCTGCGGTCAGCATGGCACTAGGCGAAATGGAGAAACAACTCGGCCACTCTCTATTTGACCGGGTCAACAACCGATTGATTCTCAACCAAGAAGGACATAAGTTGCTCCCATTGGCGGATGAGATATTACATCGTGCTGCTGGTATTGATGTTTTGTTCCGTGATGACCAGCCATTAAGTGGCAATCTCAAGGTTGGCGCGAGTGACACGATTGGTAATCAGGTCGCCCCCTTTATTCTGTCAGGCTTTCGCGAACGAACTCAGCATCAAGACCAGAGCTTGTTCATTTCAAACAGTGCGCTGATCTGCCAAAAGTTGGTGGATTATGAACTGGATATCGCGCTAATTGAAGGAAAAACACTCCACCCTGAGTTGATATCAAGCCAGTTCAGTAACGATGAGATGTGTATTATTGTTAGTAATCAACATCCTCTCGTTTCAAAAGAAAAAGTGACTTTAAGCGATTTGGAAGATAGTCACTGGATTCTACGAGAATCAGGCTCAGGGACCCGCGAGTTTTTCCTTCGTGCCGTCGCGCCTCGCATCGAACATTGGTATGAATCCTTTGAACTCAACACTACTGAAGCGATCATCAATTCGGTTTCGGCCAATCTTGGGTTCGCGTGTTTATCACGACTGGCGGCGCAACGCGCGATTGACTCAGGCCGAGTGAAAGCGCTTGATGTGCCACTCGACATGAAACGACGTTTCTGGATGCTGGTACACAAAGACAAATACCAGAGCCCACTGCTGAAATCTTTCATGAGTTATTGTGAAGACTGGACTACACATCAAGATTGAGGCCGCATTGTTAGGGCTCCAACTGGACTTTTAACATCAAAAACTGTATAAAAAGCCAGTAAATTTTATCAAACTTAGAGGATTAACCATGGCTGTTATCGTCAAGTACGTGGTCGAACGCAACGGAGAAGAGAAAATGACTTTTACCTCTAAAGCCGAAGCTGACGCATACGACAAAATGCTGGATATGGCTGATGAGCTTTTTGAACTGTTAGGCAAAAGCGATTTAGTTGAAGATGAAGGCAAGCAAGAAGAACTTGCAATGTACCTAGCGAAGAACAAAGAAGAAGTTCTTTACGCATTAGGTGCTAAGCGTAAACCAGCTCCGAAAAAAGCTAAGAAGCTTGAAGCTGTTGAAGACGCAGAAGAAGATGCAGCATAACTAGCTGATCGCTTTCTAAAAAACGTCAATGAGGCCTCGAATTAGAGTTCGTTATTGGCGTTTTTTGATTTGAGAAACTCGCAATACTGCACGACCAAAACTCTACACCTATCACTAAAACCAAACAGCCAGTCTTCCGTTGGCTGTTTTTCATTCACACTTGCTCTACTATCTATTTCTAATAATTATTTGTATCTAAGATTAAATACACCAACCATTGGTATTTAACTGCATATTTTCAAAGGAATAATATGAAAGAGCTCATCATTCATACCATTACCGTGTTCATGGGCTTTTTCGCCATTATGAACCCTATCGCTAATACGCCAATCTTTCTTGGACTAACCAGTGACAATGACAGGGAAACGGTCAAATCCATCGCCTTCCGTTCAGTGTTTATCGCATTCGTCATCGTCACTACTTTTGCGCTCTCTGGCAAACTGATCTTTGACCTGTTTGGTATCACACTGTACGCACTGCGCATCACGGGCGGCATTCTGGTCTTTTTGATTGGCTTTCACATGCTACAAGGCGACTCAACACACGCCAAAGCAAAAGAGAAGGTCAATTCAGACGCGCAGCAAGATGCAGCATTGAGTATCGCAGTATCACCTTTAGCCATGCCAATACTGGCAGGCCCCGGCACCATAGCCACCGCGATGAACTTTGCCAGCACAGAAGGAATTTACGAGACCATAATCACCATCGTCGCGTTTGGTCTACTGTGTACCTTAACCTACATATTATTTGTATTCGGCGAACGCTTCGTGAAAGCCGTAGGGCCAAGCGCATTGAACGTGATTACTCGAATGATGGGGTTAATACTCGCAGTTATCGGTATACAAATGTTGATTGAAGGGATTGAACAGGCTTATAAGGCGCTGTTTATCTAGCGTTTGATTTCACTAAATTTTATAAAAAAATAGCCAGCGATTCGCTGGCTATTTCTTTATTGCTTAATTGAAAATCAGTTCGCAGGGCAACCTTTCACGTCTACGCCATTGCTCATATAGATTAGGTCGCCATCCGCGGGGGCGTAATTTGCAGCGGTTACATTCGGATTCTTGACAAAAAACTCTCGCAGTACGGAGGCGTCTGTCATTTGAGTCGATTCAACATCAATTACAGGATAATCATCACCACCAG
Organism: Vibrio sp. 5S239; assembly: GCF_041439575.1. Taxonomy (NCBI): domain Bacteria; kingdom Pseudomonadati; phylum Pseudomonadota; class Gammaproteobacteria; order Vibrionales; family Vibrionaceae; genus Vibrio; species Vibrio sp. 5S239. Next base: position 63,553 of record NZ_JBGOOM010000003.1, read on the forward strand.
CCGCGCTGAAACTGATCACAGAGAAGGTGTAAGTATCTGCCAAGTCAAAACCTTTGCCATTGATATCTCGAATGGTTACATCACCCAAGTCACAGTCAACGGTTAAACTAATGTTGTCGAGTTGAGCGTAAGCGCCTGAACCCGCAGTCATCGTCGCAACCACATCTAAATACGCTTTCACCTCAGCCCCTGTCATCGTTGCTTTGGTCACGAAGTTTCCGAAAGGTTGCACCGTCAACACATCGCGATACGTCACCTCTCCCTTTGCAATTGAATCACGTACACCACCGGAATTCATCACACCAAAGTCAGCATTCACTAAGTCATAAGTGCGGTATGCTTCCCCTAACAAGTGCCCAAGATTAGTTTGCTCAGTTCGAACCACATTACGATCACCTTCAAGCTTCGCATCTGTGTTCGAGATAACCTCATCAAGCAACTCTTGTCCTTGCTGTTGATATGCAGAAAGCGTCGCAATCACAGTTGAATCAGGTTCAATTTCAGCTTGGATAAACTGATAATCACCATTTTCATCCTTCTCTTTTAAGTTCACCGGAACCAGATCGTATTTCGCTAAATGTAATTTACCGTCATAGAATTCAAAGTCAGCTCGACCTACATACTTACCCCACTCATGAGCTTGCATGATGTAGGTACCATTTTGCTGATCCGGTTTACAATCATCGCCAGGGTTGAAATCAGCATATTCATTGCTTTCCATACAAACTGGATTTTGAGAGTGCCCTCCGATAATGGCATCCAACTGACCTTCTTCTAGAGATCGAGCAAGCAACACATCGCCAGGCGCTTCGCTGCCGTGTTGACCATCTGCGTAGTGCCCCATATGAGTGGTAGCAAAAATCAGATCAACCGTTTCATTTTCCTCGATTTCTTGTATGGCTTTTTTGATTTCGACTTGTGGATCGGCAAAGTGGATCGTCGCGACATTATCAGGGTTAACAAGTTTTGCTGTATCTTTGGTCGTTAAGCCAATAACTGCAATTTTTAACCCATTAATGGTGAATACTTTATATGGAGAGAAAAGGCGTTCATCAGTAACTGTGTCTCCATCTTTTATATAAATATTCGCCGCTAGCATAGGGAAGTCAGCCAGCTCAGCCTGCATGTCTAGTACATCTAAGCTGTTGTCGAATTCATGGTTGCCTAATGCCATCGCATCGTAACCAAGAAGGTTCATACCAACAAAATCAGGGACGGCATCCTGCATATCAGACTCAGGCACACCGGTATTAATATCACCGCCAGACAATAGGATCGTTTCACCACCATTTTGAGTAACTTCTTCACGAATACTATCAATCAGCGTCTTACGAGCCGCCATCCCATACTCACCCTTACTATTCTCCCAAAAACGACCATGGTTATCGTTAGTATGCAAAACCGTAAATTTGGTACAAGAATCCGCGGTATCACATGTCACCGTGATATCGTCACTATCCGAGCCACAACCAACCATCGCCATGCCGATAGAGAGCACCAGTAAAGACTTAGTAAAATTCATAGAAGATCCTTTATTCATCGTTTTAATGTCGTTATTGCAGGCAATATACTAATATTTTTTTAAGTTTTAGTGATTTTCATCTTAGTTAGTTGGTTGAAAGTTTGAGTATTTACTCAGATTGTAAGCACAAACGATAAATCAACAGAACTCGATTAATTTTCATAATAAACATATATTTATGAAGGAAGTGTGACTAATCCTATTGATACTGATAACAAAGAGATCACTTAACATAAGTATCAGATATGGAATAGAGGTTGTTACGTGCAACTAAAGTGAGTGCGACTCGTTAAGCTATTAGGTTAGTATCCGGATAATAAAAACTATCGCTAAAAAGACAAGCAGTATCATTTTACAGACTTTATCCCAATGCGGCCTTTCATAACGAGGGCGCTCTCTTTATGATGAACGCAATTAAATTAACTTTGCTAACGGCAGCGCTTGTTATTCGAACCGCTGTTATTGAATAGCAAAATCAAGACTCAACACATGGAGATTCAACATGGCTTACTTTTCACTAGCCTTCGGTACGGCAACCAAAAATCGCGACAATAAAATCATTGAAGCGTTCTTCCCTAACCCACTTCTAAACCCAAGCGATGCTCTTGTAGCAGCTGTTGGTGAGGTTGCAGGTTACACTGAAGGCAACCAAGCTATCGAAATCTCTGCTGCACAAAGCGCAGAACTAGCGAAAGCATTCGCAGCAAACGACGATGCAGCAAACGCATCTTTTGCAGAAAAAGCAGCAGCATCTGAGCAACCACTTGTTCTTGTTGTTCTTGCGGCTGACGAGAAGCCAGCATCAGTTGCTGAAGGCTTCCTTAAGCTACAACTTATCTCTAACCGCCTAGTACAACCACACGGTACAGTACTGGACGGCATCTTCGGTCTACTGCACAACATCGCATGGACTAACGAAGGCCCTATCGATCTTCCAGAGCTTGCTGAGCGTCAAATCGAAGCTCGCCTTGCTGGTCGCGCTCTGTCTGTAGATTGCGTAGACAAGTTCCCTAAAATGGTGGATTACGTGGTACCAACAGGTATTCGTATTGCTGACACTTCTCGTGTTCGTCTTGGCGCACATGTGGGTGAAGGTACAACGGTTATGCACGAAGGTTTCATCAACTTCAATGCGGGTACAACTGGCGTAAGCATGGTTGAAGGTCGTATCTCTGCAGGTGTTGTTGTGGGTAACGGTTCAGACATCGGCGGTGGCGCTTCTATCATGGGTACGCTATCTGGTGGCGGTACTATGGTTATCTCTATCGGCGAAAACTGCCTACTAGGCGCAAACGCGGGTCTTGGCTTCCCAATGGGTGACCGTTGTACGGTTGAGTCTGGTCTTTACGTAACTGCGGGTACTAAGGTTCGTATGCTAGATAAAGAAGGCAACGAAGTAGAAATCATTAAAGCTCGCGACCTAGCTGGTGTTTCTGATCTTCTGTTCCGTCGTAACTCGATCACCGGTCAAATCGAATGTCTAGCGAACAAGTCTGCTGTTGAACTGAACAGCGAGCTACACAGCAACAACTAATCTAAATGCTAGATGCATTTTGTTATAAATCAGAAAGCCGCTGGGGTTAAATCCAGCGGCTTTTCTTTTATCAAAATGTCCGCTAAAAGCGCAGTAAACAATAAAAAGCGCAGATCTTTCGATCTGCGCTTTTAACTTTTGCTTAATCCAATCTAGATTAACGCGGCATGTAGGTAAGTGATTAATTAACCCACATTCTTACGTGCGTTTTGGAACATACGCATCCAAGCACCATTCTCGCCCCAACCTTCTGGAGACCAAGAGTTAGCAACCGTACGGAATACACGCTCTGGGTGAGGCATCATGATAGTCACGCGGCCGTCCGTCGTTGTTAGACCTGTGATAGCGTTTGGCGAACCATTCGGGTTGTTCGGATATTGCTGCGTTTGGTTACCGTTGTTATCAACGTAACGTAGAGCAACTGTACCTGAGCTCTCAATCGCGTTTAGGTGGTCGTTGTCACGTACTTCTACACGGCCTTCACCGTGAGAAACTGCGATTGGCATACGAGAACCTTCCATGCCGTTGAAGAATACAGAATCAGACTTCTGAACCTCAACTAGGCTGAAACGAGCTTCAAAACGCTCTGATTCGTTGCGAACGAAACGTGGCCAGTACTCAGCACCCGGGATAAGTTCACGTAGGTTAGACAGCATCTGACAACCGTTACACACACCTAGAGAGAAGGTATCTTCACGCTTGAAGAAGTTTTCAAATTGGTCACGCGTAGAGTCGTTAAACAGAACCGACTTAGCCCAACCTTCACCAGCGCCTAGTACGTCACCGTAAGAGAAGCCGCCACATGCCACAAGACCGTTGTACTCTTCTAGAACCGCTTGACCCGTTAGGATGTCACTCATGTGAATATCAGTTGCTTCGAAGCCTGCACGGTCGAATGCTGCTGCCATTTCAACGTGAGAGTTAACACCCTGCTCACGTAGAATCGCCATCTTAGGCTTAGCGCCCTTATTTATCATAGGAGCATTGATGAATGGCGCTGCTATGTCTTCATTTACGTCGAAGCTCAGTTTCACGTTTAGACCCGGATCTGAGTTGTCTTTCTTCGCTTCGTGCTCTTGGTCGGCACATGCTGGGTTGTCACGTAGACCTTGCATCTTGTGCGTTGTCTCAGCCCAGATAGTACGTAGTTCAGTACGGTTACGTTCAATTACTACAGACTCGCCAGACTTAATCACTAGCTCATCAGATGCTTCAACGCTGCCGATTACGTGCGAGCACGCTTCTAGACCGTTTGCTGCAAGTGTAGAAAGAACCGCGTCTAGGTCATCGTTGCGAACTTGGATTACCGCACCTAGTTCTTCGTTGAATAGTGCCGCAAGCGTATCTTCGCCTAGCGCTGCAATATCAGCATTAACACCACAGTGACCTGCGAACGCCATCTCTGCAAGAGTAACGAATAGACCACCGTCGCCTTTGTCGTGGTAAGCGACAACTTGGTCGTTAGCAACCAGAGCTTGAACACCTTCGTAGAAACCTTTTAGCTGTGCTGCGTTGTCTACGTCTGCTGGTTTATCACCAAGCTGCTTGTATACCTGTGCAAGTGCTGTCGCACCCATACGGTTCTTGCCGTTACCTAGGTCGATAAGAACTAGGCTTGTATTACCTTTGTCAGTGCGCAATTGAGGAGTGATTGTCTTACGAACATCTTCAACACGTGCGAACGCAGTGATAACAAGAGATAGCGGAGACGTTACTTCTTTCTGCTCGCCGTTCTCTTCCCACTTAGTCTTCATCGACATTGAGTCTTTACCCACTGGGATAGTTAGACCCAATGCTGGACATAGTTCTTCACCAACCGCTTTAACCGCTTCGTAAAGACCTGCATCTTCACCTGGGTGACCTGCTGGAGACATCCAGTTAGCCGATAGTTTAATGTGTTTGATATCGCCGATGTTGGTCGCTGCGATGTTAGTAATTGCTTCACCAACCGCTAGACGAGCCGATGCACCGAAGTCTAGAAGTGCCACTGGTGTACGCTCACCAAGAGACATTGCCTCACCGTGGTAAGAGTCGTAACTTGCTGCTGTTACAGCACAGTTAGCAACAGGAACCTGCCATGGGCCAACCATTTGGTCACGAGCAACAAGGCCAGTTACCGAGCGGTCACCGATAGTGATAAGGAATGTTTTCTCAGCGACTGTTGGCAAACGAAGAACACGGTCAACCGCTTCGTTCATCTCGATACCAGAGCGGTCAATCGCAGGGTTGTTCGCTTTTAGCGTCTTAGCGTCACGGTGCATCTTAGGTGTTTTACCTAATAAGATGTCCATTGGCATGTCGATTGGCGTGTTGTCGAAGTGTGAATCTTCAAGTTTAAGCTCACGCTCTTCCGTTGCTTTACCAACGACTGCGTAAGGTGCACGCTCACGCTTACAAATCGCGTCGAATGTTGCCATGTCTTTATCAGCAACCGCCATTACGTAACGCTCTTGAGATTCGTTACACCAGATCTCAAGTGGGCTCATGCCCGGCTCATCGTTTGGTACGTCACGTAGGTTAAAGATGCCGCCACGCTCGCCATCATCTACTAGCTCAGGAAGTGCGTTCGAGATACCGCCTGCGCCCACATCATGGATAAATGCGATTGGGTTCGCATCACCAAGCTGCCAACAACGGTCGATCACTTCCTGACAACGACGTTCCATTTCTGGGTTTTCACGTTGTACAGAAGCGAAGTCTAAGTCTTCAGAAGAAGAACCCGAATCCATTGAAGATGCTGCACCGCCACCAAGGCCAATGTTCATTGCAGGACCGCCAAGAACGATTAGGCTGGCTCCTACTGGGATCTCTTTCTTCTGAACATGATCATCACGAATGTTACCTAAACCACCAGCCAGCATGATTGGCTTGTGGTAACCACGTACTTCTTCACCTGCGTGAGAGTTAACTTTCTCTTCGTAAGTACGGAAGTAACCAAGTAGGTTTGGACGACCAAATTCGTTGTTGAATGCCGCGCCACCAAGAGGTCCTTCAAGCATGATATCCAATGCAGTAACGATACGGCTTGGCTTACCAAAATCAGTTTCCCAAGGTTGAACGAAGTTCGGGATCTTAAGGTTAGATACAGAGAACGCAACCAGACCCGCTTTTGGCTTACCACCAATACCAGTAGCGCCTTCATCACGGATTTCACCGCCTGAACCTGTTGATGCGCCCGGCCATGGAGAGATTGCCGTTGGGTGGTTGTGTGTTTCAACTTTCATCAAGATGTGTGTTTTCTCTTGGTGATAGTTGTACTGACGAGTTTCTGGATCTGGGAAGAAACGGCCGACTTCAGAACCTGTCATTACCGCTGCGTTATCTTTATAAGCAGACAGAACGTGTTCTGGTGTCGTTTCAAAGGTGTTCTTAATCATCTTGAACAATGATTTTTCTTGCTTAACGCCATCGATAGTCCAATCAGCATTAAAGATCTTGTGACGACAGTGCTCTGAGTTCGCTTGTGCAAACATCATTAGCTCGATGTCAGTCGGGTTACGACCTAGCTTTTCAGTGAAGCTTTCAAGAAGGTAATCAATCTCGTCTTCTGCAAGTGCAAGACCTAGGGTAACGTTTGCTTCTTCAAGCGCTTTACGTCCACCTGCTAATAGCTCAACTTCCATATATGGAGCAGGCTCAGCAACCGTGAACAGTGCCGCTGCAGATTCGAAGTCAGTGAAAACCACTTCCATCATACGATCGTGCAGAATTGCTTTCAGCTCAACAAGTTGAAGTTCAGAAAGTTCAGCAGAGGTTTCAATGTAGAAAGCTGTACCGCGCTCTAGACGTGACACTTTAGCCAGTCCGCAGTTGTGTGCGATATCTGTTGATTTTGAAGACCAAGGCGAGATAGTGCCCGGGCGTGGCGTTGCAAGCAGCAGTAAACCTTCAGGTTCATGCTCTTCAATCGTTGGACCGTAAGTCAGTAGCTTTTCTAGCTTCTCAACTTCAGACTCATCTAGGTCTGCCGTTAAATCAGCAAAGTGGGCAAACTCAGCGTAAATACCTGTTACAGGTAAGCTTAATTCACGACAAAGCTCTAAAAGCTTGTTAATACGAAACTCAGATAGAGCTGGGGAGCCACGCAAAATTCTCATGTGCTTAGGTCTCTTATGCAGTTGATTAAGGTAGTATTGGAATAAATTCAGTGGGTTACAGGTACAACCTAACTGTTTTCTTCGAAGCTATTCCTGAGAGTATTTCCCGAAGGTTGCCAAACCTATGCCGATCCCACCTCTTCAATGCGAGCGCATTATAAAGCATTTCTTTTTGTGACGTAACACCAAAAGCAACCGTTTGCGTTATTTTTTTTATCTTTCTGTGTAAATGGTACTTTTGCTGCATTTATCACCACTTTTACATCAGTTTAATTAAAGCTGCTTTGCCAGCCTTGCGTGGTTTGGTATAAAGGGGCTTCCACTTTTCGAGATTTCATTTTGATGCCTAAATTTACGCTCACCTTTTCGTCTAAATTCCTTCTGCTCGCTATTGCCCTGTTTGGACTGACAGGGTGCCAGATTGAATCTGAACCTAAAAGTGTCCTTGAGCAGATACGAGATCGCGGCGTTCTTCGTGTCGGAACCCTCAATAACCAACTCTCTTATTACATTGGTCCGGATGGCCCTGCTGGCTTAGATTACGAGTTAGCTCGTGAGTTTGCACAAGAGCTTGGTGTAAGGCTTGAGGTTAAACCCGCTTACCGCTTATCCGGCCTATTCCCTGCTTTAAAGAAAGGTGAAATCGATCTCATCGCAACCGGATTAACACAAAACAATAACCTGACACGTGCGTATCGCGCTGCACCTGCTTATTACTATGTAAGCCAGCAAGTCGTTTACAAGAAAGGTCAATGGAGGCCAAGAAACCTCGAACAACTGATTTCGTTTGAAAACGAACGTCAGGCTGAATTTGTAAACGCACAAACTCAATTGGAAGAAACACCCTCCAGTGACACATTAACTCCAGCTTTGGTGGTAGTGAAAGACTCACACTTCGAACCAACACTCAAGCAACTGCAGAACATACACGATGACTTTATCTACGACGCGGTCGACAATGCAGACATCAATGACCTGCTAAAAGAAGTATCGACAGGCGAACGTTTATTTACGGTGGCAGACTCTATCGAGCTATCACTGGCACAACGTTTGTACCCAGACGTCGCATTAGCTTTTGAGCTAACAGAAGACCAACCAATCTCTTGGTATTTACAGAGATCTGAAGATGAAAGTCTTTATGCTTTACTGATCGAGTTCTTCGGCCACCTAAAGCAATCTGGTGAATTGGCTTCACTGGAAGAGAAATACATCGGCCACATTGGTACCTTTGACTACGTTGATACTCGTGCCTTTATCCGCGCGTTAGATAGCAAACTACCAAAATGGTCACCACTGTTTCAGAAATACTCGAAAGAATTTGACTGGCGCTTAATTGCTGCTTTGGCATACCAAGAGTCACATTGGAACCCTGTCGCACGCTCACCGACGGGTGTTCGCGGTATGATGATGCTGACACTGCCTACAGCGAAAAGTGTTGGTGTGACTAACCGTCTCGACCCTAAGCAATCGGTACAGGGCGGAGTCGAATACCTGCGTCGTATCGTAAACCGGGTCCCAGACTCCATTGACCAACACGAGAAAATCTGGTTTGCCCTTGCATCCTATAATGTAGGTTACGGGCATATGATGGATGCACGTCGCTTAACCAAAGCGCAAGGTGGCGATCCTGATGCTTGGGGGGATGTAAAAGATAGGTTACCTCTATTACGACAGAAGAAATACTATAGACATACTCGTTACGGGTACGCCCGCGGTGATGAAGCAAAAAATTACGTTGAAAACATTCGCCGTTATTACCAAAGTATTATCGGCCATGTAAATAAGCGGCATAAAGAACAAGAAGCGAGTCTTGAAGGTTTGGTCGTGATCCCGCCTTTAGAGATCTCAGGCTCTGAATCAGCCATCAATGCTGCTCAGTCGGTAATTAATAGTTCTGCTTCCCCATAGTAAAATCTAAAAGAGCAATGCCATTTAGCCTTGCTCTTTTTTATTACCCTATTTTATGGCTTCGCGCTAACGGAGTAGGATAGGCAAAGTGAGGCTTAGAGGCAGCGTGTCATATTGCAGTAACAATCGAACTTTATAACGGCACACCATAATCAATATTACGGATTGTCTCATCAAGACGTCGAATGTTGAGTAGAATGTCTCTCGAAGCAAATTCGAACATGGTAGAACGAATAACACTATAATTAAACATTGCTCCAAACTACAAGTCAGACGACAAATAGGAAATCGTTAAAATGATAAAGAACAAACTGAAACCGAAGCGCCTTGATAAGACCGTTGCTGCAAACCGTCGTAAGCGTATGCTTTCAAATAATAAGAAAAAGATCATTTGGCGCAACCGTGCTTTCATGCAAATGATTGCCGAGTAAGTTTACTTTGGCACTTTCGCATAGAAAGTGCCTATTTTTAACGTCTCATAAGCGCGGAATGATCTATTCAGACTGTTAACTTTTATCTGCCTTTTCGCCCAGCTCTTCATCTAATCGCTGTCGTTTTCTTTGCTCTTTGATCTCTTTTCGACGACGCTTGAAAAATGCCTGCAATTGCTCACGACACTCTGATTCTAGCAAGCCGTGTTCAACATCGGCATAGTGGTAAGACGCTTGGCTTTTAAATAGGTTTAACACTGTACCCGCCGCACCAGCTTTCAAGTCAGGCGCACCAAACACAATGCGTTTTACACGACTATGTAACAGGGCTCCGGCGCACATAGGACATGGCTCTAGCGTGACGTATAAAGTGGTATCAAGTAAGCGATAGTTTTCCAAAGCTTGCCCCGCTTTACGCAAGGTTTCAATTTCTGCGTGTGCCGTGGCATCGTGGCTACCAATCGAGCGGTTCCATCCTTCAGAGATAATCTCATCATCTTTTACCAAAACGGCACCCACGGGAACCTCTCCCTCACTCTCAGCTTGCTTAGCCACCTCAATGGCACGTCGCATAAAAATTTCATCTTGAGGGCTGAATTGATAGTCTGACAAAGGGAACTCCAGAAAAACAAAGAAATAGGAACAAAAAAGGTATGCAATAAAGCATACCTAATCTTAGCGAAAGTGGACAATATCGTGAAATAAAGTGACTAACGAGGTTCTAATTGAAGTGACTAAAAATAGAGTTCGGTTATCTGAGAATACCGTGCTATTTAAGTTAGCTCTTAGTCTTATACTCAGTATAAGGAATACTAAACACGGAATAAAAATAGCCATTAGCTCATTAAAGCTGCCCTAATAAATATAGAACATAGGAAAATAATCAGTAAAAAGCCCGCTTGTTCGGTGCGAGCTTAACATTTATTAGTGCTGCTTAATATAACTTAGTGGGGCCTTACATTGTGTAAGTGTAAGGTGCTTGGATACCTAGTGGGATACCAAGCGCCCAGTAAGCTAGCAAGAAGATAGACCAACCAATTGCCATCGCGATAGAGTATGGCATCATCATAGAGGCTAGTGAACCAATGCCTGACCCCTTCACATAACGCTGCATGTAAACAACAACTAATGGGAAGAACACCATCATCGGAGAAATGATATTGGAAACTGAGTCACCAACACGGTACGCCGCTTGCGTCAGCTCTGGAGAGATGCCGACAGCCATTAGCATTGGAACCATAATAGGACCAATCAGCGCCCACTTAGCAGAAGCTGAACCGACTAATAAATTAACAAATGCGGTTAGTAAAATCATACCAATAATCGTCACTTGTCCTGGTAGGTTCATCGCTTGCAATAACTGAGCACCGGATAGCGCCAGTAATGTACCCAAGTTAGATTGAGAGAAAGCGACTAGGAACTGAGCAATGAAGAAAGCCATCACCATAAAGCTGCCCATGCTTGCCATAGTTGCAGACATCGATTTAATGATGTCGTCGCTAGCTTTAAAAGTACCAACAATACGACCGTAAACCACCCCTGGAATAATAAACAGGATAAAGATAAGCGGTACAATAGACTTCATAATTGGCGCATTAAAAGAAGTGATTTCCCCCGCAGGAGAACGCAAAGGCGAGGTCTCAGGAACTAAAGCAGCAATCAAAGCAACAATACCAACGACCATTGCCCAACCCGCACGCGAGAAAGCCTTACTTTCAATTTCGGTAAATGACCCCATATCCGGTGCTTCTTCTGCATCTTCATCGATAGCAGTTTTAGCAAGACGTGGTGAAATAATCTTATCCGTTACATACCAACCAATACTTACAATTAATAGGGAAGATAAACCTGTAAAAAAGATATTAGAAAGAGGGTTTACTATGTAATCTGGATCAAGAATTTGCGCAGCTTCTTGTGTAAAGCCCGCCAAAAGAGGATCGATACCTGATGGCAAGAAGTTTGCCGCAAAGCCACCTGATACACCAGCAAACGCTGCTGCAATACCCGCCAGAGGGTGGCGACCCGCGGCGTGGAAAATAATACCACCAAGAGGGATAACCAGTACGTAACCAGCATCGGCAGCTGTGTGAGACACAATAGCTACCAAGATCAGCATCGGCGTTAATAGCTTAGCAGGAGTCACGTTCAGCATCTTTTTCAGACCAGTATTAATAAAGCCTGAAGCTTCAGCAACACCAACACCTAACATAGCAACCAGCACGATTCCAAGAGGTGCAAACCCGGTAAAGTTAGTCACCATATTAGCTAAAAAGCTCGCAAAGGACTCACCTGTTAATAAGTTCGAAACGACAATGGCTTCACCAGATACAGGGTGAATCAAATCGAAAGTAAAACGTGAGAATACTGCAGATAACACCCAGACTAAAATAAGTCCCCAAAAAAAGAGTAGGGCTGGATCTGGGATTTTGTTACCGGCACGTTCAATGAAGTTTAGAAAGCGGTCCATCCCACTGATCTTATCAGTCGGCGGTGCTTTTTTTACGGCTTGGTTACTCATGGTAACTCCATATGTGATGTTGTTTGTTTAGGGCTTATATAAATTTTAATCAAGGCCTATTGGCACAGCACATATTCTATTTAAATCGCCATTAAAAAGCACAAGGTTCCACCTTATTTTACATAAATGGAGACATATTTTGCAAAATTACTATTAGGTAGCAACAATATAAAAACACAAAACACACCATCCCGTATACATAACTTTAACCAGGGCGCAAATAACACCCTAAAAATTAAAATCATCAGTAAAAAGTTGGTAGAAACTGATATACAGATATTGTTTATTTAAAAGGTCAGTCAAACTCACTGTATTTAGAAATCATTGTATCTAAAGTTATGGATTGATCTTCTCCAAACCTATCTTGCCACGAACTGGTCATCTGGATAGTTTTCAACGCCCCAGATAAACGACTCGTCACTGTCCAATCAAGTTGATACTTAACATGGGTGTGATCCTCACCATCGACGATATCAGTAATAAAATCGGTAGGGGTAATACTTGACAAAGCTGCAGATGCTCCGCGAGTTCTAAACCCTTCCAATTTATTTTCAGCTAAGTGCAAAGCCTCAACACTTTGAATAGCAAAATCAGATTTTTGCTCCACATACGTTTGTAGTTTAATAAGTCCAAGAGCTCCTACTCCTATCAATAAAAAAGAAATGAGTACTTCGATTAAGTTGAAGCCTTTTTGTCTACAAATCATTCCATGAACCTTTTTGCCACTTAACCTTTAAGCTGTTATTTGGAACAGACCCGGAATCAAAGGTTAAACTTAATGAAACACCAAAAACGGTTAAGCCTCCAGGTGTATCAAAAACATAACCTCCTTTAGGCTTAAATGCACCACGAGAGAAGAATGTTAGTTTCTTTTTTTGGGCTACCGTTAACTCAGCTGTAGAGAGGTTGTTATACGTGGAGACATCACTTGTCCAACGCGAGCTTAAATTCGCACCGTTTGGAATCGTAGAGGTGAATAACTGATATATAATACCAGGGAAGTCATTGGCCCCATTTACACTAAGAATCCCGTCTTCGACAACTAACACCTTCGATGATGCACCAATTGAAGTTGTATTCAGCAAGTTACCACTTTCAAGATCACAGTCACCTTCAACCCAAACATTATCGTTGATAGAGTAAGCATTCTTGATTCTATCTTGGCAGCTATCACTTCCCGAAGATCCTGAGGTTACAGTCCCTTGTACAATCTCATACTCTGCTTTTATTGAATCAATATTACTTCTTGTATCTCCAAAAAAACTTTCAAATGGGTCAAGACTAGGATCATAAACAAAGTCATTTTCAACTAATTTATCTGCACCTCTGTGAGTTATATCGCTCCCGACAACAGTTAGGTCGTAATCCGACTTACTATGCTTCACACAATTACTATCACCTGATATGCACATATAATCCGATGCCTCTGTGTCTGTTTGGTACGCACTGTCACAAATAACACCTGCAGGGTTCAAGGTTTTAAATGAACCATTCATGATAAACCCACTCGCATACCGAACAGATACACATTGATCATCCCCTTCAACATCGGGAACAAATTCATTCGCACCGATCAATTTAAGATCAGATCGAGCCTGAATAGCTCCAGTTGAGCGAGAAGATATATCTATGTTTTTTTTCAATGAACTGTAACCACTCATTGATGTCAACGTATATATCGTTTCACCAACAGTCTGAGGGGAAATAGATATTGAAGATAAATCACATAAACTATAAGCCTGATTTACTGGATGAATAGAACGATCATATTTAATTTCTGTAATCGCACATTCTAAACCTCCTTCTGCCTTCCAATGCTGCTTACGAGCTTCCACTTCATTTTGAGCTCTCTTTATTTGGTAGAAAACCGAACGGTAGCTACCGAATGTGAGCATTAAAGCAGAGACCAGTAACACGCTTGTCACCAATAGAACAACCGCGCCTTGTTGATTTTTATTCATCCCCAATTCCTATTTTTTACAACCACACTTGATGAATAACTTACTGAAGTGTCCCCAACCAACTCCGCTGAGATCGCAATGGTTGTAATACCGGAACTAACCCCTTGAGTGCCTATACTTGATTGACTAACATCGAAGTTAATCACTCGGATTTGATTCGGTTCAAAAATAGAAGAACAACCACTCGTGGCTGCAGACACTGTTTTTACAGTGGTAGAAGGACTGTCACAGACTTTTACTACACCTGAATCAAATACAAACGCAACATTTCTCACCTCAGATTGATATGTATAAGCGTATGCGACCGTTTTTGAGTCCGGAGATATGTATACTATATTTGTGGCATCAGATAATTTTAGAGATATCCCAGCTCCTCCATCATAGCCAGCTCGCTGAAGATCTTCTTTAAAGTACTGGAGAGCACCAGAAACTTGCTGTAGTAATAGCAACTCCTTACTTTTCTCTGATGCTATATTTTGTCCTGATATAAAGACTGAACCGACACTTCCAATAACAATAACGCCTAAGATAGAAGAGATCATAAATTCAATTAAAGTCGCACCACATTGTCGCCTTCTAACTACAGGCTTGATAACCATAAAAGTCTCCCCCAACACCACAAATCCTCATCCGCCCAGAAGCTCTATACGTGATTAATTTCAATGGCTTTGAATTAATATCAAATAAAAAGCTTCCATCTTTAGCCCTTCCATTGATTCCACTGAATTTTATTTGTTCTGAGCTATAGTTAACGGTGACATCAACATTACGGAACGCCCCACCCTCCATCGTTAATATTGCAGTACCTGTATTAGGAACATTAAATTCAGTTAGCTCTACTTTCCAGTCACCAGTATCACTTGAGTTACCATTCATCAGAAAGTGCGCCCAAAGGTCTGTATTTCTCATCACAGCTTCAGATTTCGCTTGCATCATAAAACCGTTCAATTCACTTGCTAGCCTTTGCATCTTAATGGTCTGAGAGACAGAACTAAAACTTGGCGCAGCAACTGCCAGTAATATTGAGAGCACTGAAATGGTTATAAGTAGCTCTAAGAAGGTAAACCCGCGAGACATTTCCCAAATTCCTATGTAAACCGATACGTAACCGTATTTAATCTTGCACAGATGCTATCACCAGAGAAAAATGGGCAGAATAATAAAAGGGAACTACTCGTGATGATTCGAAAAAATAAATGCAACAACAACAACTTAAGTATTAAAGGAATGACATTGATCGAATTATTGTTGACTGTCATCATCATAGGGATACTAGGTGCAATAGCGTATCCAAGTTATACCAATCATGTGATAAAGGCGCATCGAGTCACAGCAATGGCTGATATGACAAAGATACAGTTGGAAATAGAGACGCTGTACACGGGAAACTACGCGTCGGCAGCGGCGGGTATTATTTCTAGAGGGACATGTTTATTTTGTGATACCGATACTAGCCGATACACGCTAGCGGTTTCGGCCAGCAGCACCACCTATTCGATTCAGGCTGAACCACATTCACCACAAACAAACGATGACTGCTTAGATTCGACGACCGATATTTTGGAACTACACCACTCAGGTATCTCGGAGCCAGAAACATGTTGGAAGTAACGAATTAAACCATCAAATAATTCGAGAACGTACCTCCAAAAAATCAGCTATTTATTCTCTGATCTACAGATGCAAAAAAGCCTGCTACATAAGCAGGCTTCCTAATTTTATCAACAACCCTATTAGTTGGCTTAACCAGTTACCAAGTAATTAATTGATTACTTAGTTAGGTCATCGAAGAAGTTTTTAACGCCACTGAAGAAACCTTCAGATTTTGGTTTGTGCTTGCTTGCCGCTTCGCCACCACATGTTTCTTCGAATTCACGCAGTAACTCTTTTTGGCGAGAGCTTAGCTTAACAGGGGTTTCAACTACTAGCTTAACAATTAGGTCACCCACACCGCCGCCACGAACGCCTTTCACGCCTTTACCACGCATACGGAACATACGGCCCGTTTGTGTTTCTTCTGGCACTTTAAGGTTAACACGGCCATCTAATGTAGGGACTTCAACATCTCCGCCTAGAGCAGCCATAGAGAAACTAACTGGAACTTCACAGTAAAGGTTGTTGCCGTCACGCTCAAAGATATTGTGCTCTTTTACGTGAACTTGTACGTACAGGTCGCCAGCTGGAGCGCCTTGCTCTCCCGCTTCGCCTTCGCCAGACAGACGAATACGATCGCCAGTATCAACGCCTGCAGGGATCTTAACGTTAAGTGTTTTCGTCTTCTGCTTACGGCCTTGACCGTGACATGAATTACATGGATCTTTGATGATCTTGCCTTTACCATTACAAGTAGGACAAGTCTGTTGAACTGCAAAGAAACCTTGACGCATTTGTACTTGGCCATGGCCATGACAAGTGCCACATGTTTGTGCAGAAGAGCCCGCTTTAGCGCCGCTACCGTCACAAGTATCACATTCAACCAGTGTCGGTACTTCGATTTCTTTAGAAATACCACGAACCGCCTCTTCTAGAGAAAGCTCCATGTTGTAACGTAAATCAGAACCACGTTGTGCACGTGCTTGACCGCCACCACGGCGACCGCCGCCAAAGATATCACCAAATACATCACCGAAAATATCGCCGAAGTCACCTTGGCCACCGCCACCGAAACCACCGCCGCCGCCCATACCGCCTTGTTCAAAAGCAGCGTGGCCGTATTGATCATAAGCGGCTTTCTTTTGAGGGTCGGTCAGGATTTCGTACGCTACTTTTACTTCTTTAAACTTATCTGGTGCGGCAGCGTCACCTTGGTTACGGTCCGGGTGGAATTTCATCGCTAAGCGTTTGTAAGCTTTTTTAATATCGCGCTCTGATGCATCGCGGCTTACGCCTAATACTTCGTAAAAATCACGTTTTGACATGTTCTAGGTCACCAAAATAATTGCTACTACCGAATGTTCACTTCAGTAGTCTGTGTATCAATCTAGATAAAAGTTCTGTCGGCTTAAGAACCGAATAAAGCTATTATCTAGATCGACAAGTCTAAACACAAATTTACGGGCGTGAGAGTTACCTCTGACGCCCGTATTAATAAGTCTTCGAGACAAATTTCTAAGCAGATAGCTTGATTTCTAGGAGGGAGCGCGGAGCCTACGCTAGTAGGTGAGCACTTCCGACAACGAAATCAGGCCACTCTGCGACGAAATTATTTTTTGTCGTCTTTAACTTCTTCAAACTCTGCGTCTACCACATCGTCATCTTGCTTAGGTTGCTCACCCGCTTCAGCGCCAGCTTGTTGTGCTTGAGCTTGCTGTTGAGCAATTTCCATTAGCTTCTGAGCTGCTTGCATAAGTTCTTGAACTTTAGCGTCGATAGCTTCTTTGTCGTTACCAGACTTAACTTCTTCTAGTGCCGTTATAGCTGCTTCGATCTTCTCTTTCTCTTCAGCAGGTAGAGCTTCACCAGCTTCTTCTACTTGCTTACGAGTACCATGAATCATTTGGTCAGCTTGGTTACGTGCAGTTACTAGCTCTTCGAACTTTTTGTCCGCTTCTTTGTTAGCTTCTGCTTCTTGTACCATTGCTTCGATCTCTTCATCAGACAAACCACCTGATGCTTGGATTGTGATCTTCTGCTCTTTACCTGTTGCTTTATCTTTAGCAGATACGTTCAGGATACCATCAGCATCTAGGTCGAATGTTACTTCGATTTGTGGCATGCCACGAGGTGCTGGTTGGATACCTTCTAGGTTGAACTGACCAAGAGACTTGTTGTAAGTCGCTTGCTTACGCTCACCTTGAAGAACGTGGATAGTTACTGCGTTTTGGTTGTCTTCAGCTGTAGAGAACACTTGATCCGCTTTAGTAGGGATAGTTGTGTTTTTCTCGATAAGCTTAGTCATCACGCCGCCCATCGTTTCGATACCGAAAGATAGAGGAGTAACGTCTAGTAGGAGAACGTCTTTAACGTCACCAGCTAGTACACCACCTTGAACAGCAGCACCCATTGCAACAGCTTCGTCAGGGTTCACGTCTTTACGTGGCTCTTTACCGAAGAATTCAGTTACTTTAGCTTGAACCATAGGCATACGAGTTTGACCACCAACTAGGATAACGTCAGTGATTTCGCCTACAGATAGGTCAGCATCTGCTAGAGCTACTTTTAGTGGCTCAAGAGAACGTTGAACTAGGTCTTCAACTAGAGACTCAAGCTTCGCACGAGTCACTTTGATGTTCATGTGTTTAGGACCAGTCGCATCAGCAGTAACGTAAGGTAGGTTTACGTCAGTTTGAGTCGTAGAAGAAAGCTCGATTTTCGCTTTTTCTGCTGCTTCTTTAACTCGCTGCATTGCTAGTGGATCAGTTTTAAGGTTGATACCTTGTTCTTTTTTGAACTCATCGACTAGGTAGTTGATCATGCGGTTATCGAAATCTTCACCACCAAGGTGAGTGTCACCGTTAGTTGAAAGAACTTCGAAAGTCTTCTCGCCTTCTACTTCATCGATTTCGATGATAGATATATCGAATGTACCACCACCAAGGTCGTATACAGCGATAGTGCGATCACCACCTTTCTTGTCTAAGCCATAAGCTAGAGCAGCAGCAGTTGGTTCGTTGATGATACGTTTAACATCTAGACCAGCGATACGGCCAGCATCTTTAGTTGCTTGACGCTGAGCATCGTTGAAATAAGCAGGAACAGTAACAACTGCGCCAGTTACTTCTTCGCCTAGGAAGTCTTCAGCTGTTTTCTTCATTTTCTTAAGAACTTCAGCAGATACTTGAGGAGCCGCCATTTTTTGGCCTTGCGCTTCAACCCATGCATCACCGTTGTCTGCCTTAATAATGCTGAAAGGCATGATTTCGATATCACGTTGAACTTCTTCATCTTCAAAACGACGACCGATTAGACGCTTGATAGCGAACAGTGTGTTTTGAGGGTTAGTAACAGCTTGACGTTTCGCAGGTTGACCAACTAGCGTTTCGCCTTCTGTGTATGCGATTACTGATGCTGTTGTGCGTTCGCCTTCAGCATTTTCAATTACGCGTGGTTTGTCGCCGTCAAGAACAGCAACACAAGAGTTAGTAGTACCTAAATCAATACCAATGATTTTACCCATCAGGCCATCTCCGAATATATATTATTTAGTTTTTGCTATACCCACATATGTGGGGGGTGATAATCAGGGATTCAACCCCAAGACACAAAATTAAAGTGCAAATGTAATTTGCTTTCGTATGCCCAATAGATAAGGGCTCACGACACCTTTTCAAGGGTAAAAAGATATTTTTTTAAATTTATTTTGCTAAAAAAGGATGATTCGGCACGAATACCTATCATTACTGAGCTTATAACTTCCACAACTAGGTTTATCAGCCGCCGATCCACTCTTCTATAGAAAGAGCTTGTTTCTGTTTCTGTTTCTGTTTCTGTTTCTGTTTCTGTAAGCAGACTAGTTAAAAAGCTTTTCATCAACTCAACCTGCCCTAGTTTCTATTCAACCAAAGCGATAAAATATGGTTAACCTCTCACCCAATAAAAACGGAGCCATTTGGGCTCCGTTTATCTATTCAGGCTTTCTATTCAAGTTTCATCGATAGAACAAATAGCCTCTGATTATACTTCTGCTTTCTGTAATTCGGCTTCTTCGTTAACTTCTGCGCCGATTTCACCTTCAGACTTAGCAACGATAGTGTTAACCGCAGTATCACCGACCACGTTAGAAGAAGTACAGAACATGTCATTAATACGGTCAACAGCAGCAATGATAGCAAGACCTTCTGGTGGTAAACCTAGTTGGTGCAATAGAACACCTACCATTACAACACCACCACCTGGAACACCACCAGCACCGATAGACAGTAGCAGGATTGTTAGACCAAGAGTAAAGATGTCAGCAGTGTTGATTGGTTGACCGAATGCGTTTGCGACGAACATTGTCGCTAGTGCGATGTAGATAGATACACCAGACATATTCATTGTTGCACCTAGTGGAACACCGAAACCAGCTACTGATTTAGATACACCAAGCTTTTCAGTTAGGGTGCGCATTGTTACAGGAATCGTCGCATTCGAACTTGCCGTCGATAGTGAGAAAAGGATTTGCTCACGGATTGCACGTAGGAATTGCTTAGGTGTAATACCTGTCGCTAGGCCAACCATCATTGGGTAGAAGAAGAAAATCCAAAACACTAACATTGCAACTACTAGTGCAACATACCCAGCGACCGACATCAGGGTATTAGCATCAAGCGTTGCGCCCAGTTGAATCATCAGTGCAAATACACCAAATGGAGCCAGGCTCATGACGAGGCCGATAAGTTTCATCATGATTTCGTTAGCCATCTTGAACGTTTTTATCGCTGGACCGCCACGTGAATCAAGAGCTTGAATAGCAAGACCTGTCAAAATTGCCATGAAAATGATTTGTAGCATGTCACCACTTGCAAACGCTTCTACAGGGTTACTAGGAACGATATTCACAACGAGAGAGAAGATATCTGGCGTTTCAGTTGTTGTTAATTGAACTGTCTCAGAGATCGTTCCAGCTAGATCTGCGCCAGCACCCGGTTGGAAAATAAGACCAACGGTTAGGGCAGCAGAGATCGCGATGATGGTGTTGATAATGTAAAGAGCAAAAGTTTTACCACCTAGGCGACCGAAAGAACGAATATCTTTCAATTCAACAATGCCACACACGATAGAAACATATACCAGTGGAACAACCAATAGTTTGATCAAAGAGACAAACATACCACCAGCACCTTCTGCTAACCCAAGCAGATAAGTATCAAATATCGTAATACCGCTAAATAAGTACTGAATAGCAGTACCAATAAGTAGTCCTGCAAACAAGCCTACAAAAATCTTACTTGAGAGCGATTTATCCATCGTTCTTCTCCAGTCTGTTGTGTTTAAAATTTGTACTTTTATAGTTATATATGCGACTCAAATCGCTATATTGCAGTGGATTTTACATACAAAGATAACAATTAAAAGCACTTATTCACAAAAAATTTACAAATGTGACATCAAAACATTCCATCAATAACAATCAGTTTCATAACATAAAACTCTAAATGCCTGATCTGGATAAAATAAAGAGAACGACGTTATCAATACGTTTTTGATTACTATTTACGAGGACTCCAAGTTACAAGCATAAAAAAAGAGAGGCATATGCCTCTCTTTTCATTTCACATTAACCAGTGAATTATTTTGCAGTCGCTATTTACTCAGTAAGTGTGCCAGTCAATCACTTGACTACGTACTACTTTAATTATTTAGCAACCATAACCATCGCAGGGCGAACTACTCGACCGTTCAGCTCGTAGCCTTTTTGCATCACGAGCATAACTGTGTTTGATTCGTGATCTGGGCTGTCTTGAATAGACATCGCTTGGTGGAACTCAGGGTTGAACACTTCACCTTCAGGGTTAATCTCTCTGAGACCAAACTTAGCAACAGTATCAACAAATGTTTTGTGCGTAAGCTCAACACCTTCAAGGATTGGCTTAACCGCTTCATTCTCTGTATCACCAGCTTGAATTGCGCGCTCTAGGTTATCGATAACAGGAAGTAGACCTTCAGCAAACTTGTTCAAAGCAAATTTACGAGCTTTATCAATTTCTTGCTCGCTGCGGCGACGCATGTTTTCAACTTCAGCTTTTGCGCGAAGAACAGAATCTTGCTGTTCTTTCACTTTAGATTCGCTAGATAGCAACGCTGCTTCTAGTTGAGCAATTTTTGCTTCCTGCTCGTCAACAGCACCTTCATTAAGCTCAGCTTCTTCAACTTTCTCTGCTTCAGCAATGATCTGATCTAGCTCTTCTTCGGTTACTTTGTTTTCTTCGTTGCTCATGATATCTCCAGAATTCGTTTTCAATGCAAGTGACGGGCATGTTTGCGCCTCAAATTGATATAAAACACTCGCATAGACGTTCAACTTGCCTTTATTATGGGGATGAAGAATTTTGATTCAAGCCTAATTCGTTTGGAAACCGTATGAAAAAGCCATTTGAAGTCATCGCCATTATAGGTAAACCTCGAGATCAACAAGCAATTCAGACCCATAAAGAACTCTACCAATGGTTGAGTTCCGAGGGTTATCAAGTGTTTGTCGATGACAGACTCGCCAGTATTTTAGATGATATCCCAAAAAAACATTTTTCTAGCCTAATTGAATTAGGAAAGCGTGCCGATCTAGCGATTGTCGTCGGTGGTGATGGAAACATGCTCGGAGCAGCCAGGATCTTGTCACGTTTTGACATTTCGGTGATTGGTGTTAACCGAGGTAACCTTGGATTTCTAACCGATCTCAATCCTGAAAACTTCCAGAGTGCACTTACCGATGTACTCAAAGGAGAGTTCATGGAAGAAGAGCGCTTCTTACTTGAAACTGAAATTCACCGTCACGGCCAAATAAAAAGTCACAACGCCGCACTTAACGAAGCGGTACTTCACCCCGGTCAGGTTGCACATATGATCGAGTTTGAAGTATATATCGACGACAGCTTTGCCTTCTCACAGCGTTCTGATGGTTTGATCGTATCAACGCCAACAGGTTCTACCGCTTATTCGCTTTCTGGCGGCGGTCCTATTTTGTCATCAAGTTTGAATGCCATTTCCTTGGTCCCAATGTTTCCACATACGCTTTCAAGCCGGCCACTTGTCGTTGATGGTAAGCGCCGCATCAAGCTGATCGTATCGCCTGATAACCGCGGCACTCAAGAAGTGAGCTGCGATGGTCAAATCTCGCTACCGGTTTCCCCTGGCGATGAAATTCACATTTACCAAAGCCCAAATGTGCTCAAGCTAATCCACCCGAAAGACTACAACTACTATCATGTCCTACGTAATAAACTAGGCTGGTCGAGTAAGTTGTTTTAACTAAACGGCTCTAGCAATAACCGAAAATTTTAAAGGCTGACGACATTCGTCAGCCTTTTTTATCACCCATAGAAAGCCCGTCGGCCCTAGCTTCTCGTCAATTTCTTATACTGTCACTCCCAAGAGGGAGGAACGACTGAGTTGGGAATTTATAGCGGTTTCAGTGATCTACAGACAAGTTCAATTCTGAGAGCTATCGCAAAAAATTTTCACCTGTCGACTTTACTGTATAAAGAAACAGTATATACTGACCTTATATACAGTATTGTTCAGTTATACAGGTAAATAAAAATGCTGGCTCATTTAAGTGTTAATAATTTCGCTATTGTTAAGTCTTTACAGCTAGAACTTTCTAAAGGCATGACAACAATCACCGGGGAGACTGGTGCGGGTAAATCTATCGCTATCGATGCTTTAGGCTTGTGCCTTGGAGGAAGATCAGATGCAGGAATGGTAAGACAAGGTGAAGAAAAAACCGAAGTCAGTGCCGCTTTTTTACTTGAGAACAATATGCATGCAACTCGCTGGTTAGAAGACAACGAACTACTTGATGGCAGTGAGTGCATCCTGCGCAGAACCATATCAAAAGAAGGTCGTTCTCGTGCATTCATCAACGGTAGCCCTGTCCCTCTTTCGCAATTGAAATCGCTCGGGCAGCTGTTGATCAACATTCATGGCCAACACGCGCACCACCAGCTAATGAAAAGTGACTACCAAATGGCTATGCTTGATCAATACGCAGGCCACTTAAACCTATTGAAATCGACACGTAATGCTTACCAAGCATGGCGACAAGCGGATAACCACTTAAAAGAGTTGCGTGAAAATAACCAGCAAAACCAAGCTCAAAAACAACTTCTTGAATACCAAATCAAAGAGTTAAATGAGCTGTCTATTGGGGAGGAAGAATATGAAGACCTCGAACAAGAGCATAAGCGCCTCTCCAATAGCGGAGAATTGGCCTCAACCTGCCAGCAGGCTATCGAGCTTATTTACGAAGGCGAAGAAGTTAATGCGCTTAGTATTCTGCAATCGGCCAATCACTCCTTAATTCAGCTAGCTGAGCTAGATGAAAGATTGGCCGAGTTACCGAACTTGCTTTCTGAAGCGATTATTCAGATCGAAGAGACCAACAACGAGTTAAGAACATACCTAGACAGCATTGATGTTGATCCCGGTCGTATGGCTTACGTTGAAGAGCGTTTCTCAAAGGTGATGTCGATGTCTCGTAAACACCACGTGTTACCTGAAGAGCTTTATAAGCACCATCAAGACTTACTACAACAAGTTGAAGCGCTTGATTGCTCTGATGAAAAATTGGAAGAACTGGCAAACGAGGTAGAAAACCAATACCAATCGTTCGTTGCTAAATCAGAAAAGCTTCATAAATCTCGAACTCGTTACGCAAAAGAGCTCAACAAGCTGATCACGCAAAGCATGCACGAACTGAGCATGGAAAAAGCGCAGTTTGCCATTGAAGTGAACAACACCAACACACACCCTTCTCCATTGGGTATGGATAACGTGACCTTCATTGTTTCGACCAACCCAGGCCAACCAATGCAGCCGATTGCGAAAGTGGCCTCTGGTGGTGAGTTATCACGAATTTCATTAGCGATTCAGGTGATCACAGCGCAAAAAGTGGACACACCAAGCCTGATTTTCGATGAAGTCGATGTAGGTATCAGTGGACCAACCGCTGCGGTTGTCGGAAAAATGCTACGTAAGCTAGGCGAGTCTACGCAAGTGATGTGTGTGACGCACTTACCTCAAGTAGCCGGTTGCGGTCACCAACAACTTTTTGTAGCGAAGAACACGAAATCAGGTAAAACCGAGACTCAAATGCACACGCTTGATGAGCAACAACGCGTTTCAGAGCTTGCTCGACTGCTTGGTGGCAGCCAGATTACCGAATCGACGCTTGCCAACGCAAAAGAGTTATTAATCGCAGCTTAGGTTACATATTCAGCAACTTTCTGATAATTTACCGAAAAATCTTGGCAATTTTGCAACTTAATTCAAAATTGCCAGTCATAACAAGCTCAAAGCGCAAGGAGCTTTTTACTTCTTGCTGGAGCTTGTTTATTATCAGGCAGTATTTTAGCGAAGAAAGATCTCAAACTATGCGAATTAAAAAGTGGTTAGTTGCAGTTCCACTTGCACTAACAATGTTGACCGGTTGCTCTCTACTAGAGAAGTTGGTTTATCGAATTGACATCAATCAGGGTAACTATGTTGAACAGGAAGCTGTCGACCAGCTGAAGTTTGGCATGACAAAAACACAAGTTCGTTACGTTATGGGCTCACCAATGCTTATCGAAAACGGCTACCCAGATACGTGGTACTACATTTACCATCACACAAAAGGCCATGAAGACTCGATTCAGAAAAATCTCGTTGTTAACTTTGATGCGACTGGCACCTTAGTAACGATAAATGGTGATTTTGAAGCTAGTGATGAGTTCTTCGAAAGCCTTCGCTAGCTTTCTGGTCCAGCCGATAAAGCTATCAGTCGACAAAGCAAAGAATCGCGAAAGCCTGCTCACATGAGCAGGTTTTTTTATATCCACTAACAAGTCAACCTTAATCACCTAACCAGCAGATACAAAAAAAGCTCGCCGATGCGAGCTCTCTTCTCATTCAGATTCGTTGAGCATTTTTATTTTTTGGCAGCCGCTTTTGCTTGTTCAGCACGCTTACGGCGAATCTCTTTCGGATCAGCCAATAGTGCTCGATAGATTTCGATACGATCCTTATCACGAACCGTTGCATCTAACTTAACGTTGCGGCTGAATACGCCAACCTTGTTTTTCGCTAAGTCGATCTCTGGATACAGTTCCAAAACACCAGACTGTGCGATGATCTCTTCAACGGTCGCGTTCTTGTTCACAACTAAGGTAAACACACGCTGTTCGTGAGGAAGCGCAAACACGACTTCTACGTGGATCATATCTGATTCAATAGTCATGGTTTAGTACACCTGTTTCGCTCGTTGAGTAAAAGCGCTGACCATATTGCTCGTTAGTTCATTAAAAACCTTACCAAATGCCATTTCAATCATTCGACTAGAAAATTCAAACTCTAACTTAAGCTCAACCTTACAAGCTTGCTCGTCGAGCGGAGTAAAATACCAACCACCCTGCAGCTTTTTAAATGGACCGTCCACCAGCTCCATCAAGATCTCAGCACCATCCGCTAAACGGTTAGAGGTAGTAAATGTTTTGCTGATACCAGCTTTAGAGACATCAACTGAAGCCACCATAGTTGAATCTGAAGATTCGATCACACGTGAACCAGAACACCCTGGCAAAAACTCGTGATAACGAGCAACATCATTGACCAAGCTGAACATCTGGTCGGCACTAAAAGACACTAATGCTGAACGAGTAACCTTTGGCATATAGACTCCTGTTAAAGACAGCGTTACATTAACACAAACTGCAATTTTAATTGTATTGGGCCAGAGCGCAAATAAAAAGGATTCCCCATCTAGGGCTCAATCCGTATAATGAGGCCATTATGGCAAAGAATAAATCAAAATCAAAAGCTGGTAGCAATACCATTGCGCTTAACAAGAAAGCTCGCCACGAATATTTCATCGATGATGAGATAGAAGCGGGGCTTGAGCTACAAGGTTGGGAAGTAAAGTCCCTACGTGAAGGCAAAACCAATATCGCAGAAAGCTACGTTTACATCCGAGATGGCGAAGCATTCATCAGTGGTATGACGATCACTCCGCTTACTCAAGCGAGCACTCATATCGTGGCGAACCCAACACGTATCCGTAAACTCCTTATGTCGAGAAAAGAACTCGACAACCTTATCGGTCGTATTAACCGTGAAGGCATGACACTTGTCGCAACCGCACTTTACTGGTCTCGCTCTTGGGCGAAGATTAAAGTTGGCGTAGCGAAAGGTAAGAAGCTGCATGATAAACGTACTGATATGAAAGAAAAAGATTGGGCGAGAGACAAAGCACGAATTATGAAGAGTAATTTGCGTTAATTTTAAGCACTTAAACGCACAGCGCTAGACAGGTTAAGCTTTTCTGGTACTATACAAATAACACTTGGGGCTGATTTAGGATTCGACAGGAATTTTGAAGTCTGAGGTGCATGCCGTGGGGCGGTTGGCCACGTTAAAAGCCGCAAAAAAATAGTCGCAAACGACGAAAACTACGCACTAGCAGCTTAATAACCTGCTCAGAGCTCTCTTACCCTAGCTTCCGCTCGTAAGACGGGGAATAATAAGAGATCAAACCCAAACTAGCTAGCGTGGCTTCTCCCACCTGAGAGGAAAAGCGCGAATTATAATTCAGGTTAGCCTTTAACTAGCGTGTCGGTTCGCAGGTTGCTGGTGAAATTAAAGATCGACTAAGCATGTAGTACCAATGATGAATGATTTTTGGACGCGGGTTCAACTCCCGCCAGCTCCACCAAACGTTTGGAAAGGGCCAACTCGAAAGAGTTGGCCCTTTTTGTTTGTCTGAAGATCACAAAGTAGGACGCGTTCAACGACCAAGCCACTAGCAAGTCACACGTAAAATCAGACACTCAATAAAAAGCCACACATCCCAATACTGAAATGTGTGGCTGTTTAAAGCTGTTCTATTACGAACTTAGATAAGTTTAATCCATATCACCTAGCACATAATCTTCATCGCTGCTGACTACTGCGCCGTGCTTTAAGAAGTTCTTACCTAGGATCATGCTGTATTCAAAGCGAGAGCGATCTTGAAGGTTTACCCTCACCTCTTTCTCTAGGCCACCTAACTTAACCTTCATTTCAACGACAGGGCGAATGTTCACCTTCTCACCTTTCTTGGCTTTGATGCGCATGACCTCAATCACTGGCTTAGTGAAGTCTTGCTTATCGCCTTGGTTGTTTTGATAGGTAAAGCTCACTATGTCTTGGCCATCTTTCTTAAATCGTTTGATGTTAACTGCATTCATTGAGCTCACATCCGCACCAGTGTCGAGCTTAGCCGGGAACTTCATGCCGTTAACTTCAACGACTTCGATGTGCCCTACTTTAAATAGTGGCTCAGCTTTCAGAAGGTAATCAGAACGTGTATTAACGTAAACGCCCTCTTTCGCCATCTTCTTACCTAAAATAAAGTACGCTTCTTTCTCATTTGTATTGAGCACGTCGATAGCAAACTCTTGCGTACGCACGTTTCCAGACACCACAAACTCACCGCTGACAACCGGACGAGTATCATCACCGACTTTAAGCTTCTTAATAATTGGCTTGGTCACCTTCTGCTTCTCACCATTTACATCGGTAAGATAAAATTCAACGGAAGCATCTTTGCCTTTACCAGTCATCTCAAAGCTGTCGACCTTCAACAAAGGCGTGTTGACAGTAAATGAAGCAATAGCTTTCATATGGAAACCATCTAATGTGATATCTTCTTCCGGTGAGATAATCAGTGGCTCAGTCTTCTTCGCTACCTCGCTAAAATTATCAGATCCTTCAGAGAGAATATTTTCAGCGTTGGTATCAATCATGAAAAGTTCGCTAGCGGTGCTTGTACCAAATCTCAACTGTGACTCGCTACTCGCGCGGTCACGTAGGTACACCAGAACGTCTTTGGTTGTGTTTTCATCGAGTTGAACAGGCACATACACCAAAGGTCTCTTCTTACCGCTCACGCTTAACATACGAACCAACGGCAATGTCATCTCTTTCTGCTTGCCATCGTTATCGAACATATCAAACGTCACTTCACTGTTCTTCTTATCTACATCGATATCTTTTGCGTGAAGAATACTGTAGCGATTTTTTAATGAGAAGGTCGCGTTCATCGCCATTCCGGAGATAGACACCACTTCTTTACGGCCAACAACCGTCGCGTTTTCCTGCTCTTGCAAATAGTCGTAACCAGCAAACACTAAAGCGTTGTCAGCAAGGAAGGTTTTACCAATCAGCACTGGCGCAGAGAAGTGACTTCTGTCGGTCAGGTTAACGTCTGTTTTTAGCTCTTGGTCTGCAATGGTAAGCGACATTTTTACGGTAGGGCGAAGTAAAGGCGTGCTGCTGGTTCGGCTTCGTATCATGCTGACACGTTCTAAAGGCGCTTCGATTAATACCATGTCACCCGTACGTGGGTTTTGAACCTTGAAAGAGACCACAGCCTCATATTTCGCAAAGGTACTGCCTTCCCAGTCATTGTAGTCAACATCACTATTGTTCAACACATCTTCGGATAGCGCCGCCATCAACTCTTTGTCTTTGAGGTTTTGGTAGTCGGAATTAGAGCTCTTCACATGAATGTCTTCAGCATGCATAGAAGTGGTTTCTGCACCAGTATCAATTTTACCAATGAAAGGAACGTCTTTAAGCACTTGAACACTAGAGAGGTACACATTCTCTGTACGGCCTAGTACCGCTTTGCCATCGAGTTCGTAAGTCGGGTTTTGAGTGGTGTGTGAAGTGTCTGTAGCCAAAGAATATTGTGAAAAAAGTAGCGTACTTAGAAGAGTTAGAGCCAAAGATATCTTTTTCATTAGTTGGTCCGTTGTGATCAGTTCACTAATAATACTAGTGATTGAGCAAAGAGTTCCCCCACCAGTAATGGTTCTCACATAACGTTAACGCTATGAGTTTTTCAATGACAAACCGATGACTTTGCGCTGCATTCGCTTATCGATTATTGACTAATGGATACCCAATAACCTGTTCAATACGTGGTGTTCTATTGAAAAAATGAATACAAAAAAGGCCAACGACGAGCGCTGACCTTAGCTATTAAAAACACACATGAAGCGAGTTTAACTTGCTAAAAAACAAACGGTTTTAGATAAACATAGCACTAAAAGTCCCGACTGTTTTCTTTGCACAGATAGCGCGAGCTTTTTCTACGTTCTCATCTTTATTTTTGAGATAGCACTGTCGATAAGATTCGACGTAGCGCTCAAATAACACCTTGGCTTCAGGTTGGGGTTTAGAAAGCAGTTGGTTAACGAACTTTCTTGAGCCGACCTCAAAATGCTGAGTATCGATTGGGCTGTTCCAATCCCCTCCCCAGATCATAAACCCGTGATGGGCAAACAGCTCCACCACATCTTCAGCCATACCGCGGCGTTCTATTTCATCACGCGCACGAAAGCGAGTACGGTTCACATAGCTTGTTGCAGATTGTGAAGGCTTTACCGTGATTTTTCCGTTGCTATCGAACTCTAAGAAAGGGTTTTGAACTGGGTTGATGTCTATCGCCACACCATAAGCATGCTTCGACCAACCTCCTCCGCCGGTAATAGGACGAGCGTTAAACGCACTGCTGTTGTTCGCGTCCATCGAGGCGTTATCGTCACCTCTGAATTCACGCATAAGGCGAGCAGAATGAAGAGGAAAATTACGCTGTTTAAGCTCTGAAAAGATTTGTTCAACAGCAGGTGCAACCACATCAAGCACGATCATATTGCCCTGTTGCGTTTCCCCCTTGAAATTAATGAAATCGAAATCCACTTTGAATAGTCGCTCACAACCAACGGGCGCACCACGACTCAAGACATTGTTCTTTTTCATCATGTCGCATTGCCATTGAGATATAGGGGCAACTTGGGCATAACTCGCAGCACTGAGCACAGTGGCCAGCCAGCCGACAATAAAACGTTTCATATCAAAGACTCAAAAATAGCAAGAGTGAAAGTAGCAGAGTTGGAAAATAACATATTAAGCCAAGTTGAGCGCACGCTTTGTTAGCGCGTTTTGTCCCAATAGACAATCTCTCGAACCCGTCCGTTCTGGTCGATATCAGCTTCTTCACCAACATCAGAAGGCTCTGGTAAGGTCGATAATTGCGGAGCGTAATAGGCAACTAACATCAATACAAATGCATCATAGATATCGTCTATCGCCACGTCTTTACGCTTGGTGTTTGAAATGGCCAACGCCAAGCCTTCACACCATTGAGGAGCAAGTTTCTGAATAATAGAAAGCCGTTCCTCTTTGCCCTCTTGAGTTCGTTTGGAAAACGTCAGCGGTTCGCCTTTCAAAGCTGCAAACACCACCTCAGGATGTGATTCCCTGATAGAAAGGCTTGAGTGAGATTCAATGAGCTCATCAAGCTCGCGGATCTTCGGAACAATCCCCCAAGTCTGTTTAGAAAACTTCTTATCAAGCTGATCCACATTGGCACAGCACGCCGCAATGTAATCGGTTTGATAAACCGCCTCTCGGCACGGTACTGGAAACACCGAAGAGCCCCGTTTGCTGGTAAGGAAACGTCTTGCTGCTTTGTCGCATAATCTATCTGGAGTGAGCGAATCGCTAAAGCCAATAGGCATGTCGATTAACGCTGTTGCTTTCGTAAGATCATCAACCAGCTCATCGAGCGTGTTTACCACTTTAAACGTAGGTGGCTCATTGCCAGTGGCAATCCAAGCGATCCAACCCGCCTTGCAGCCATCAATTCCGATGTATTCCATTATGTTCTCGATGATTAGTTTATTGAGGACTATTTTGGACAACTAGCCCACTTAATGATCAGTGCCACTCACTAATCAACAGTCTGCTTTTTACACCACGTACTTGTAAACCCATTGCTTCAAACACCTCTTCGAAGTCTCGACAGTGGAGTGGAATATTGGGTAAAGAAAGTGCCGCTTCAGAAAAGAACTGCTGTTCAAAATAAGTGGAATCGATGAGGACATATGTGTTATTGGAGTAAGGAAACTAACACCATAGTAATAGTGGCCCTACCGGATTACTAGTGGCGCATATAAGTTCAGCCACCTCCATCAACATTCATCGTTAGTAGCTGTTTTATATCAATATATATCAATCGAGCCATTCCAGTGAGAAACACCTAACATCAAACTCCATAGAAAAGTGAAACAAACAAGGTGCAAGCTGACGTGCGAACAGAGATAATTGTTTGAAGATGATTAACTCGCCTCAAGCGCCTAGCTGATAAAGACTAATGAACACATACTCGCACATAGATACCCCATTCAACCTGCGCCACACCTGCTGGTTTTGTGGTGAACCTTCCAGTAACCTTGTTGAATTTCCTAAGACAGCGCAGGGTGTTGCCAAGATTGGCCATTCACCAATAGCGCTGCCGGCTTGTAATGAGTGCGCGGGTGTTAGGTATGCAAAAGATCTGACTTCGATTTGGGCGGTGCGCGATCAGATAAAACACGCACTCATCGATAAATACGCTAAGCACTTAGGCATAGGTGAGAACTGGACGGAGCAAGAGCTGATTGATTCTGATTTCTCGGGTTCGACGCTCGGTGGGTTTGGGCGCAGTGCTTGGAAGATGTATCAAATCGCCAAGCAACGCGTCGATTATAAAGGCTGGCCTTTGTCGGTTGATGACATCCCACTTGAGGTCTACGACGAAACCAGTGGCTTTGAGTTTGACGGTACTCGCTATGCTTCAATCAATTCATGTATCGATTATTTCACCAAGGCTTCGGGCGTAGACAAAGAGCTGCTATCGCAACTTGTCGACATAGTTTCAACAGACCGTTTTAGCTACGCACTGCGAATCGCCAAGCTGAACAAGAATGTCTCTAATACCAAACGCTCAGAGATCATCGAAGAAATTTTGCAGCAAGAGTCCGAACAAGAAGAGATACAGCTTGAACAAGCCAATTCACTGTTCAACCCAAATGTCGAAGAGGTCAGCATTTCAGGTTCGACGGCTCCGGTGTTCGCTATTCAATGGGCAATGATGAATAACGTGAAAGATTTAGCCCACCTTTGTGCTCTCGAAGATGAGTATTTTGACTATTTCGAGCACCTCGGCGGCCCTGCAGCTTTCATGTCCTATAACGGCCTACAACTCTATTTAGAGTCGCGTCAATATCCGGAATGGGTAGAAAAGTCGGATCCAAATAAACAGTATTGGTGATCATCAGCCATTACTGGTGAACACGTGTAAGCTCGATAACTGTGTCAAACACCCATTGTTAGTCATTGTTTTATATAAAGATCTAAAAACAGAACCCTATAACAGTTAATTGTTGCAATTCGGTTAAATAGAGTGAAAACTTCAAGCATCTAAAACTATTTAATCACTGCAATTTTGCGGTGAGTAAGGAGTGAATTGTGCTTGCTGTTCTTCGTATTATTTTGGCTACGGTGTTTATTATTTTCACCACTCTATGTGCTTTTGTTTACTGCTTGTTTAGCCCCAAGAACCCCAAGCATGTGTACGTTTTCTGTCGCTGGTTCAACCAACTCCAAAAGATCATCGGTGTAAAACTGGTGCAGCGCGGCCTAGACAATGCCCCAACACCAGAAAACAGCGTCTACATCTCTAACCATCAAAGCATATTGGACTTTGTGACCGACCCTGGAATGTTAAGGCCTCGCACGGTGACATTGGGCAAGCGCGATTTGTTGTACGTTCCTTTCTTTGGTCTGCTGTATTGGATCACCGGTAACATCATGATTAACCGCGAAGACAAGTCCAAAGCACGCGATACCATCAAGCAAGTGACGGAAGCGATTCATCAGAGAGATCTGTCTGTTTGGGTTTACCCTGAAGGAACCCGTAGTAAAGGGCGTGGATTATTGCCATTCAAAACAGGCGCTTTCCGAATGGCGATTGAAGCTGGTGTGCCTATCACCCCAATGTGTACCAGCACCACACACAATAAGATCGACTTGAATCGAGCCAATAATGGCATTGTGATCACCGAGATGCTTGAACCTATCGATGTTACTGAATACAAGCTCAGTGATGCTAAAGCGCTTGCCAATCGCTGTCATGCATTGATGGCTGAGAAAATAGCTCAGCTAGATGAAGAAGTGGCGCATTTAGAAACACAAACTAATCCAGATCTGGATTCAGATAGCTCTTATACACGCTAGCCCTTTGTAGGTTGACGGCCCAATATTGACTCACGATCAGATTGCTCACATAGGTCAATAACCTTCCGCTATTACCCCGCACTTTGCTTGTTTATTTTAATCATTATTTATGCACTTAGTCAAACAAAAGCAAAAGCAATCAGTTGCATTTAAGGTTAAATAAAACGATTTACGAACTAGCACTAAGCGTTAACAAATGCCTCCTGTAACTTGCTTTATGTCACAAGAATTCTATTGCATAGTTAAATAATTTAACACTTACATTACAAGTGAAGTATTGTGTTGTTCGAAAAACAATCATAAGTAAAACTAACAGGGAAAATACTCATGCAG
Source organism: Vibrio sp. 5S239 (assembly GCF_041439575.1). Taxonomy (NCBI): domain Bacteria; kingdom Pseudomonadati; phylum Pseudomonadota; class Gammaproteobacteria; order Vibrionales; family Vibrionaceae; genus Vibrio; species Vibrio sp. 5S239. The sequence goes on from NZ_JBGOOM010000003.1 coordinate 97,573, forward strand.
TCATTCGTTGATTTTTTGAATGGAATAATCTGGAGTCCAGTACTTATCTACCTATGTTTAGGTGCTGGTTTGTTCTACTCCATCATGACTCGATTTGTACAAATCCGTCACTTCTTTGAAATGTGGCGCTTGTTACTTTCGGGTAAAAGTTCAACCAAAGGTATCTCATCTTTCCAAGCTCTAGCTGTTTCGCTATCTGGCCGTGTAGGTACAGGTAACATTGCAGGTGTTGCTGCTGCTATCGGTTTCGGTGGCCCAGGTGCGGTATTCTGGATGTGGGTTGTAGCCTTCTTTGGCGCCGCGACTGCTTTCGCAGAATCTACGTTAGCGCAAATCTATAAAGAAGAAGACGAAGGCCAGTTCCGTGGTGGCCCGGCTTACTACATCGAAAAAGCGATGGGTCAGAAATGGTACGCATGGATCTTTGCAATCGCGACTATTTTTGCTTGTGGTATTTTACTTCCAGGTGTTCAGTCAAACAGTATCGGTAACGCTGTAGAAGCTGCATTTGGTTCAGGTGCTATGATCGAAACAGCTGTCGGTACATTCAGTTTCGCTAAAATTTTCACTGGTACTGTTGTCGCTATCATTCTTGGCTTCATCATCTTCGGTGGTGTTAAACGTATTGCGAACTTCACGCAGATCGTTGTCCCATTCATGGCATTGGCTTACATCATCATCGCGTTCGTTATCATCCTACTGAACATCGGCCAAGTTCCGGTTGTTTTCTCTATGATAGTTAGTGATGCATTCACACCTATGGCGGGCTTCGGTGCTGCAATTGGTTGGGGTGTTAAGCGTGGTGTTTACTCAAACGAAGCGGGTCAAGGTACTGGTCCTCACGCGGCTGCGGCGGCAAGTGTTGATCACCCGGCTCAGCAAGGTCTGGTTCAATCCTTCTCTATCTACATCGATACACTTCTAGTCTGTTCTGCAACCGCGTTTATGATCATCATCACTGGTGCTTACAACGTTCACGGCGGTGCAGAAGGTGTATTCCTTGTTCAGAACTTAGCAGCCAACATTGGTGCGAATGGTCCTGTATTTACACAGCTTGCAATTGAAAGTGCTCTACCAGGGGTTGGTAAGCCGTTCATCGCATTTGCTCTGTTCTTCTTCGCATTTACAACGATTCTTGCTTACTACTACATCGCAGAAACGAACATTGCTTACTTACGTCGTACCATCAAAATCCCTGGCATGATGTTCGTACTTAAGCTTGTTCTTATCACTGCGGTTTTCTATGGCACAGTTAAAACAGCGAACCTTGCATGGGCAATGGGTGATGTAGGTGTTGGCTTGATGGCATGGTTAAACATCGTCGGTATTCTGATTATCTTCTTCATGTCTAAGCCTGCGCTTAAAGCACTGGCTGATTACGAAGAGCAACAGAAACAAGGCGTCACTGAGTACACGTTCAACCCTGTGAAACTAGGTATTAAAGGGGCGACTTACTGGGAAGAGAAGTACAAGCGTAAAACAGGTAAGTCTCCTGAAGCTGAAGCTGCAGACACTAAACCTGTAGAGCAACCTTCAGCTTAAGCTTGTGCCTTAACAAATGGATTGCTTTAGCAAATAGCTCGCTTTAACTCGCGCTATTAATAACGCATAAAAAAGGGGTTAGCCATTTCGGCTAACCCCTTTTGTTTTATTCATAACCAATAAACGGCTTATAACAAACTAACTGTTCCCGAGTTAGAGTATTAAGCAGCGATTTCTTGTGTTGCCAGTTGAGGTGCTTTCTTCTCACCGATAGGCAGAACTGTGCGGCCGTATTCGTTGTTGATTACTTGTGCCATTGCAAAGTAGATAGCTGAAGCGCCACAGAAGATACCTTCAAAACCAGCGATAGTGCCGATGAGTTCGCTACCAGTGAAATCACGAGCTGCAAGTAGGAAGAACAAGATAGTTAGTGAACCGAATACTACTTGCTTCGCTACTGGGTAGCATAGAGAACCGATGAACATGAAGCCAGTGAAGATGCCCCATAGAAGTAGGTACCAACCCATGAATGCAGCAGGGCTTGCTGGTAGGCCCATGTAAGGCATTACGATCAAACCAACTAGAGATAACCAAAATAGGCCATATGAAGTAAATGCAGTCGTACCGAACGTATCACCACGTTTGAAACACATAGTGCCCACGATAACTTGGCTCAAACCACCGTAAAAAATACCCATTGCAAGAATCATAGAATCGATTGGGAAAAAACCTGCGTTATGGATATTAAGAAGAATAGTGGTCATACCGAAACCCATTAAGCCTAATGGCGCTGGGTTAGCTAGTTTGGTCGACATTACGAATTTACCTTATTAAAGTGGTTAATTAAAAAAAAACGATAAAAATTATCATAAAATTTTAATCTATAAACCGTACGACTAGGTAATCCAGTTATCGAAAACTAAGATTGTACAAATGATCTTATGGAGAATTGATTTTATAGTGAACATATTGATTCATTGAAATTATCAATTAATAGGCTCTCTATCGCGCTTGTTTGTTTAGGTACGAGTAAACGAGATTCGGGATGCGGAGAAGATGTTTAGACTGAAGTAAGTGAGATGCAGGTTATAAAATGAAGAACAATAGATAGAGAGCAAGCTTTTCGTTACTCGTTTACTCGCATCCCGTATCTATTCATTAAACCTCATCCCTCGTTTGTAATCTTAAATTACGCTTGTTGTATTTTAGAATCAGAGACTTGAGGTTGAACTTCTGAAGAAGCGTTTTTACTCGCATCACGCTTGGCTAGCAGTGTCACCACAAGCAACTGAACAACAAGAGCACCCAACACAACCAGTGCACTTCCCGTAAAGCCTGCCACTACAAAACTAATCAGAGCAATAGAACCGTTCATCAACGCATAAGGAAGCTGTGTCTTAAAGTGTTCAAACTGATCACACCCTGCCCCTGTTGAAGAAAGAATCGTTGTTTCAGAGATCGGTGAGCAATGGTCACCAAACAAACCACCAGACAACACTGCGCCAATTGCGACGAGTAGTGGTGCATCAATCGCAATCGCGGTTGGAATAACCAATGGCATCATTATCGCGAAGGTTCCCCACGACGAACCGGTAGCAAATGAAATAATGGCCGACAACAAAAAAGCGACCGCAGGCACTAGCCAATAAGGGAAACCACTCTGTGCTTGCTCGGCAATATAAGCCGCTGCACCCAACTCTTTACCGACTGTACTTAACGCCCAAGCCAATACCAAAATGATCGCCACGGGCATCATGTTTCCCATACCTTTTAAGTACACTGAAACACCATCAGATAGCTTTCTTACTCCGTAGTAAGCCATGAGTGAAATCAAGGTGATCGCGGCAAAGAAGTAAGCCGATGATAAAGCTGCTCTGAACGATGAACCCGCGACCTTTTGGAACGGGAAGCCTTGTGGAACCAACATGGCACACAACACCACCAGCATCACTAACAATGGTGCCCAGACAAAAGATGCTGTTGCATTTTTATGCGAGAACGGATTTAGTGATTCGTTATTCACGCCAGAGTTAATTCCCGCTTGGCACTCGCGCTCAGCTTTTGCCATTGGCCCAAAGTCTAAACCTTTAACGGACACGAGCGGAACGATGAAAACCGCGAGGAATGCGTAGAACTGAAAAGGAATTGCACCGATGAACGCATCCCAATCGGACATGTTGACATTCAACGCCGTAAACTCTTTTTGGATCAGGCTCATGATGTAAACGCCCCACCCAATGAAAGGAATAAGGATGGCAACTGGCGACGAGGTTGAGTCGATAATGAATGCTAGCTTCTGTCTAGAAAGTTTCAGTTTATCGAAAAGGGGACGAAAAACAGGGCCAACGATTAAAGGGGTGCCTAAGTCAGAGAAAAATATAACGATTCCACCCAACCATGCTGACAATTGAGCTTGGCATTTATTGCTTACCCACTGAGTCACTCGCTTTGCAAACGCAACGCCACCACCTGACTTCTCCATCAGAGCAACAAAGCCACCGATGAACACCAACAGCATGATCACACCAGCGTTGTAGCTGTCAGTAAGTTGGGGGACTAAGTAACCTTTGACCATGGTACCAAACGTATCAAGCGGATTGAGTTCGCTAAACATGCCAGTCAGCATCGCAACACCACTTAGCACGCCAGCAAAAAGGCCAATCACCACATTCCTTGTCGCCAACGACAACACCAAAGTAATCACAATGGGGATGAGTGACGTGATATCTGTCTGTTCCATAGGTACACCTTACCCTAAAATAAAAGAATAAATATAAATTAAATTTGAATATAAATTCACAAGGAGTATTTGTACAGAACTTTATTTCCTAACAGAGTAATTAGCCTTCACATAGGGATTAGGTCGCTAAAATAGCTTGGAAGAATTCATGTCGCTAATCGTTTTTAGACTTGAATTTCTAACCTCATTGATCGCTTCGCTGATTTGTGGTGATCATTCGGAAGAAGCGGAAACAGACCTAGCAACGTCTTATTATAAGTAGATAAGCTGAATATATATCGGTCACAGAAGATCGTTAATCAAAGGTCAGTCACCAGAGTCAAACAGAAAAGAAAAAGCGCTAGGGGGATCTAGCGCTTTAAGACCAACTAAGTCCGTTTAGCCTGGTAGAGTTTTTATCTATACCTATCAGATATAAACCATTTTTTATACTTCGGTAAATCAAAAAGCCTATTATCTACGACTGCTTTGAGTCGTAATCTAAGTATAGTCGGATTGTGAAAAATGGAAGGAATTATTTCGTTTATTTTTGTAATAGCAAATGAGCCTAAAGTAGAAAACCAGTCCAAATGAACTAACCTTTAATCATGATAGGAAATCTTGATGAGGGGTACCATGGATTCAGAGACGACAACCGCATAACCCACTCCTCACAAAGAACAATCAAACTTATTGTTGTCTTTACTTCATAAGTTTAGAAGAAACAAACTGATTTTATATTATGTTGGGTTCACGGCTCCGGTAACGCTAATTGTTAATTATTTTGTGCCTCATGAAGTTCGGTACAATATATACACCTACTTAGAGATCTTAGCTACAGTCAGCTACTTCACCTTGGGAGATTAGCCACTTCAATGACCAAGACTTATACCTCCCTTTAATGCAAAGGTTAGACATGCAAAGCGCAGATCTCACTGAACGCGGCATAATTGTCTTTGTGGGCATTAAGTACCCAAGATGCGCTTTGGCACTTAATAGTGCTACCTGCTCAGAAAGAACTCATCATCAATCATTCGTCAGCAATAACAATTTCAACCGCTTGGGTGATTACTTTTCTTAAGTGAGTGTGCTTATCGTCTAATTCTTTTCCCTTACGGTAAACAAGCTGGATATCGAAATCTGGGACATCTATCGGCGGAGCGATTGCTATCAGTGAGCTATCAACATCAGGGGCATTTCTAGCGACTAATTTAGGCACAATACACAATAGCTTTCTTCCACTAATCAATCGCTTTACTGTTAAAAAGTTACTCGATGCAATTGCCACTTTTCTTGTGTAACCCAATTCGTCCAACTTGGTATCAACCGCCGTTTTTAGCGATCCGTTAGAAGACACTAAAGCGTGCTCCACAGAAACAAATGATTGCAGTGATATAGGCTGTTCAACATCCAAAACAGATTCATCTAGCAAGCAGACATGTTGCTCGGTGTAGAGAAGTTCAGTGCCATACAATTTAGGTGCTTCACCAAAACAGCCTATCGCAATATCTAGCTTAGCCTCTTCAAACACCTGCTGATAATTGGTTCGATTAACGTTAAAAAATGCGACTTGAGAGCGTGGCGAAGCTTGCTTAATAAAATCGAAGATCATTGGACCGAACATCTGTTCCGCGTAATCGGTAAGCCCTATTTTCCAGCTGCCTTTATAACTATCAACTTCGAACCTTTTAGACAACAGAACCTCAGATTGAATAGTCTTAAGCAACGCATCGACGGTGCTTGATAATTCAATGGCTCGCTCAGTCGCTTCCATCCTACTTCCAACACGTTCAAACAAAGGGTCATCAAACAGCTTTCGTAATCTTTGTAGACTATGACTCATTGCAGACTGGCTAACGTAACAACGCTCCGCAGCCTTGCTTACACTGCTGGTTTTATGCAATGCCTGCAGTGCAATCAGCAGGTTAAGGTCAATACCTTTCCAGTTAAAATCAGCCATACATCCAAACCCATTTCATTAATAATTATAATTAAAATAATTAATTTGAATCATAATTCAACTGCACCTAAATTACGCTAAACCTTTATCTGGAATCGATCATGCTTTCAATTTTTAAAACTTTTTTCTTGCTTGGCTGGATTAGCTTTGGTGGACCAGCGGCACATATTGGCTACTTCCGTAACACCTTTGTTGAGAAACTGAATTGGTTATCTGACGAAGAGTATGGGCAAATTGTTGCTCTCAGCCAGTTTCTACCCGGCCCAGGTTCAAGCCAAGTTGGCTTTGCGGTTGGCTACAAGAAAGGTGGCTTGACTGGTGCTATTGCCGCCTTTGTCGGCTTCACATCCCCATCTGTCATCCTGATGCTGATATTGGCTTTAGTGAGCAATCAGTTATTGGAAGCGCCACTGTTCAATTCAATCATTCACGGTTTGAAATTACTTGCGGTTGTGGTTGTGGCTGATGCAACGTTTGGCATGTATAAGAACTTTTGCCAATCGAAGGTAGCGACTGCCTTATGTGTGATTACTGCTATCGTGCTACTGTTGGTTCCAGGGATCTGGCCTCAAGTTTTAGTGCTTCTATTTGCAGCGACCGTCGGCAGTAAGTTCTTAACCTCGCAAAAGCTAAGGACGGTTCCATCGACACACAAAATATCCATAACACCGCTCGTTATTTTCGTCGCCCTATTAGTTTGCCTTCCTCTGTTCAGCGCATACTCTCAGGGCATTGAAGTGTTTGGCCAGTTCTACCAAGCAGGCAGTTTGGTATTCGGTGGCGGTCACGTAGTTCTTCCTTTACTACAAAATGGTATTGGCGATCAACTATCGCAAGATGCATTCTTAACCGGCTATGCCGCGGCACAAGCGGTCCCAGGACCAATGTTTACATTAGCCACTTACCTAGGTTATGTATTAATGCCATCAGCGCCAATTACAGGCGCACTGCTAGCAACGATTGCCGTATTCTTACCTGGCTTTTTATTGCTACTGGGCGTACTGAAGAACTGGCAAGCAATTGCGAGTAAACCTATGGTGGCGGGTGCACTTTCGGGGGTAAATGCGGCCGTTGTTGGTTTGCTGCTTGCGGCTCTATATCAGCCCATTTTCACTAGTGCGGTGAGCAGCGGCTTAGACTTCGCTCTGATCATTGTTGGTATTTGGTTATTGAAATCAGTCAAACTATCTATCGTTGGTCTAGTCGGGGCATTCATGTTGTTTGGTTTTATTACTGGATTATAGTTGTTATCTTGTAAGCGTAAGATGTCAACCAATGACTTCTTACGCTCATCATATTCATCAATAAAACGATCTAAATACTCAAGCTATTCCTGAACTTCATTCAAGTTTGTTCTCATGAATACACTTTATTCAGTTGGTTTGTTATCCCCTACTTTTAATATAGAGAGTACTCTCATCTCTCGCCTGCCACGTGATACATTGTCGAGTATCAAACCGCAAAAAAAAGACATCACCGCAATTAACGCAATAGAGCTAGACAAAATCGCAGTGGGCACCCTTTCGACTAGCCCGGTATCAACAAAATCTAAAATAACAGGAATCCCCAAGCTCAATGAGATGACACAAAGCAACATAGACAATACACCAAAGAAAAACATCGGCTTTACATCCCTCAATAAAAACAAGATAAAGTTTAGGATCTTGAGACCATCACTCAGTGTATTGAGTTTGCTGGTTGTACCTTCAGGCCTTGAGTGATACTGAGTCGATACTTCTTTAATGGACATATTATGATGTAGTGCATGCACGGTAAGTTCTGTTTCTATTTGGAAACCATCGCTGAAGATAGGTGCAGTTTTAACAAATCGATGGCTCATTATTCGATAACCAGAAAACACATCATTCAACTGAGCATTGAATGCTAAATTAATCAGTGATGAAAACATCTTATTCCCCAAAATATGCCCTTTTGGGTAGGCCATTGAAGTTCGTTCTCGGCTTCCAATAATCATATCAAGCTTTTCAGTCTTCAATTGCTCGATCAACGCTGGACATACTGACGCATCGTAAGTGTCATCACCATCAGCCATCACATAGATATCAGCGTCGATATCAGAGAACATCCGCCTCACAACCTCCCCTTTACCTTGGCGAGGCTCATGTCGCACAATCGCCCCGGCTTGTAACGCCTCGTTTACCGTATTGTCGGTTGAGTTATTGTCGTAAACATAAACGGATGCATGAGGCAAGGCTTGTTGAAAAGACGTAACCGTTTCGCCAATGGCTCCAGCTTCGTTATAGCATGGGAGTAATATTGCAACTTTCTGTTTATTCATGCTCACTCCTTACTTTAAAAACTCGGTAGCCATCCTCAATACCATCGTATGTAACGTCTAGCCAAGCCGGAATGTTATCCCCATGAAGTCTCCGAATTAAAGAGTCATCACTTCCAGACTCCTTGAGGAGAGACAAATGAGAGTCATTACCGATCAATATATAATCAACCTTTTTATCTATTATTTTGTTTCTTGCCAGAAGCATGTCCTCCTCTAACATGACTTCAATTAAAAATTGGTTACCTATAATATTTCGATGATAAGGAGCTGCAATAATACGGTTATTCGTCTTTGCCAATACGGGAGCCCCAGTTTCTATCCCTGAGAGAATGGTTTTCGAACTTATATCCTTATTTTTTAACACGCTATAGATATTCAGCGATTCTTCCTCTTCATCAAGAGTAGTTGTAATCCCCTCTGTTGGCGACAATGTAAGAATGACAACCGCTACTGCTAACGGTGCACCAGAAAAAATAACGGTAGCTTTTATGATTGAGGAACGAATGTAATCGGCTAACTGAAGAACAACATACGCTTGGAGAGGGGCCGCTAACACAAAACACAACCTCATGACCCTAATCTGCCAAAAAATCGCAAGGGCTAGGTTAAACATAAAGATAAGATACAAAATTGTGCAGTGGTCATTTTTGTACTTAAAAAGTGGGTATAAAGTGGCAGGAATAACAAGTAATGCGTAATTTTCTATAGAGAAAAAACCGTGACTCGTAATATACCTTGCGATCGATTTAGCTTCGGCAACTTGATCAAGCCAATACAGCTTTAGTATCGGAGGGTAATCAATAAACAAAGCACTAGTGAGTGAGGGGTAAAGAATAACAACCGGAAGTAAACACATTAAACCGAGAATAACAAACAATGAAAACCTTTGAATGAAGCTTTTTCTCTGATTAGTCAATCGGTTGTAAACATTGACAAACACCCAACCACTAACAAAAAGAATGATGAGAATAAATGAGATTTCATCATATTTAAAAACAAAAAACTCATCATAAGGTCTATTCAATAAAAGTGCACAAGCGACCAAAAACGTACAGGTAGCGTATAACTTAGATACATAACCAAACCACTCTCGGCAAAAAAAACAGCAATACACTGTATAAAAAATAAAGAAAACCATAAATAACAATATATTATCCATCCCAGTCCATAAAGATAGAGACAGGAAAAAAGATTGAATATAGACACGCCATGATTGTTTAAGATCGATAAGCTTGATAGGTGTTATAGATAAAAAGAGAGAAGCTAAAATAAGTTGAATATTATGATGGTCAATAGCACCAGGCAAGAAATGAATAATTGTAGGGGAAGATACAGAAAACATCATACTTATAAATCGATACTTTCTCCCAAAGTAATGCTCGCATAAGTAAAAGCATGCCAACACATATAGCAATAAATAAAACAATGGAACAACAGAGATTGAAATAGCATAAGCAAGATTATCATCAACCAGAAATAACAGTGGAAAAGCCACTAACGATAACATTAAGTCAGGAAATCGTGACCAATGAATAATAAGACCATCATCAGCGTTAAAGTCAGTCATTGGCTCCAGATACCAACGACCAGTTGTCATCCATTCCTGAAACTGAACAAAACGCATATAGTCGTCATTGTCATTCAGGTTAAGAGCTGAAACACTCTCCCATTTATTAAAAAATATGACAGTGGCACAAACTAGCCAAAAAACAGAAATTACAATGATATCTCTATTGAAGCTTTCACTTTTAGGCAATATGAATATCCTTTTCATTAAGCCAAAATCAAACCATTATTGTTCCATTTCTCTCACTTCAGCTAGTGCTCTATTCAGGTTCTCGTTGGCTACCTTGTAGTAAGAAGGTTTCTTATCGATGGCTTGTTGTAAATAAGGAACAGCTTCAGCAGGTTTTCCTTGCAGGATTAAAAAGTACCCCACATTATTCAACGCCTCCGACACTTCCATATGCCTCATAAATACATTGGTTGCCTTTTTTATGTCTCCTGATGCAAGGTAAATCAGCGCAAGGTTGTTCTGAGCTTTTTCATTGTTTGGCTCTATCTCCAAAGCTGAGCGAGTATATTGATACGCTTCCTTGTAGTTACCATACATGTAGTGGGAGTAACCCATATTCAACAAAGCTTTGACTGAGCTTTTGTCTATCGTCAGTGATTTTTTAAAGTACTCTTGTGCGATCTGATGCTTTCCGTCAACATCTTCCAACACACCAATTCCCATATAAGCCAATGCTGGAGACATACTGTCTACCTTCAAACTCGCCACTTCACTTTGACTCAACGCTTGGTAGTTTTGGATAGTTTCACTGCTTTTTAAACGAACTTGATCTGCATTAATCGCTTTAAAAAAATAGCTTCGACCTTCATCTGTACGGCGTTGCTTTGTATACAAAACACCTAATTGCTCCAATACGTCAGTATGCGCAGGATTAAAATCTAACGCTGCTAGGTAAGCCTTCTCGGCCAACGCATAATTGCCTCTAGTTGAATGAATTTGGCCGATAGTAAACAGAGTTTTGTCATGGAACTCTTTTTCTGGGAAAGACAGAGAACGTATATATTCATACAAAGCCAAATCAATATTGTTATCTCGCAGGGCAACATCACCGCGCATGATTGCTTCTTTCTCACTGACTGGTGGAGCGTCACTGGTTAAAGTGTCAATTGGCTTACCCGAATACAGCTCGGCGTCAAATTGATTCGTTGGTTCATCTGAGGAAGCACAACCAAGCAGCAATAACGGTAACAGTAATAAAATAGACTTGTTATAAAACATCATAAACTTGCTCCAGGCGCACTTAATGCGTCCATTACGATCAGTAGTCCAGGACCAAGTGCAACAATGAAAAAACAAGGCCAAATAAATATCAGCATTGGGAATAGCATCTTGGTCGGTATTTTCGCTGCTATTTCTTCAGCAGCTTGCTGACGTTTATCTCGAAAATCTTCCGTATAATCACGAAGCGTTTGCGCTAAACTTCCCCCCATGCGTGAAGCATGTGAAAGCAGAGAAACTAGGCCTTCTAGTTCGACCAAACCTGTGCGTTCGATGAACTGCCTAAGAGCATCGGGCATCGTGACACCAGCTTGTATTTTGGCAAAAACCGTTTCCAATTCATCGGCCAATTCTGGCTGAGAAACATAGAGCTCCGAAGCCACTCTCCCAAGAGCGGCATTGAAGCCAAGTCCGGATTCAGTACAAACAACCAGAAGGTCAAGCGCATCAGGAACACCGTTTCTAATTTTCTTTTGACGTTCTTTTTGTAATTTGCTCAACATAATATTAGGAGTAAATGTGCCGAGAAATACGCAAGTCATAATTAATAAGGTATTATAACTACCACCTAATGATAGGTAATAAACCATAAAAGCAGCCACAATACCCATCAAGCTAGACAAAACTTTCAACGCATAGAAAACAGATAACGCACTTTTCTCATGGAACCCGGCATGCATTAATTTTTCGGAGTAAGTTTCATTGTCCCTTTTATTCCCTTTACCAATAAAAGGGCTAAGTGATTCTAACGTATTGGAGAAATCATACTGCTTTCTAGCGTTAGAATTTCCCTCTGCTGATATTTGTTTAAGTTTCTTATCTAAAGGAGATCGAGCACCTAACAACAGAAAACCAATGGTCAATGTGAACAAAACAGTCGTAAATAAAATCATCGCATAAATAACCATCTGAGAGCTTATTCCGAACTCTGCTAACGCCTGCTTCCAAACTTCGATATTTAGTAGTTCCATAGGTTAAATCTCTATACTAATGATTTTTTTAATCCATAACGAACCGATCGCTAAAAGTACAATACCGACGCTTACCATCGAAATACCACGCGGATCTTTATAAAGTGGATCAATATATTCGGGACTAGCTAACTTCAACGCAAAAAACAAACCAAACGGTGATAACGTTAAAATCCATGCGGATAAGCGACTTTCGGCTGAAAGGGTTTTTATTTTCCTTTCTAACTTAAAACGAGATCTTAGTACTTCTGATACTTTTTGGAGATTCTCGGATAGATTCCCCCCAGTTTCTTTCTGTAACATCACCGCACTAGAAAAAGCCAACATTGAGACTGTGGGCACACGTTCGGCCATTTGTAAAATAGCCAAACGTAAATCATAGCCGTAATTAAGTAAGTTATAGGTATTTTTAAATTCGATGCCAATAGGATCAGGCAACTCTTCTCCAACTTCATTAAATGACTGAACTAATGGTTGTCCAGCTTGTAATGCTCGTCGGATAATATCTAATGCTTCTGGAAGCTGCTCTTCAAATCGAGCCATTCTGGAAGTCACTCTGTTTTGAACAAATAAATACGCGATAACCCACACAGAGATAAATGCCGTAACACTAATGAACCAAGCTTGATTAGTCACTAGAGACAGTAATGAAAGCAATGCACCGCAAAGAAAAACAATAAGCAAGAACCGACTTAACGATATTTTCATACCAGCAAGCTCCAACATTTTCTTCAAATCAGCAAAGAAAGGGACAATTATTAGCCTACGGTCTACTGGTGAAAGGTCTTTGTTATAATGCTCTTTTAATAATGATAAGCTCTCATCATCAATATTACGTTGTGTCTCTTTCAATCGACGAGACAGCTCCCGGTGCTTCACTTTTTTACCCGCAGCGGGTAACAACAAAGCCTGCGAGATAAAAAGTACAGCTATAAATAATAGGGCTAATGAAACAGTTACATTATTCATAATCCCTCCTTAACTGTGAGTCTCTGTAAATAGCTCAAAGGGTAGGTTAAGACCACGTTTGACTAACTGGTCATGGTACTGAGGCACAACCCCCGTAGCCGTGTAATAACCTATGATATTGCCATCTTCATCAATTCCTTGACGTTGAAAACGGAAAATTTCCGACATAGTAATGACCTCGCCTTCCATACCGTTTATCTCTTGAATGCTCACCATGCGGCGCTTACCATCTTCTTGCCGCTCCATTTGAACAACTAGGTGGATAGCTGAAGCGATTTGAGCCCTTAAATTTTTAGTTGAAATATTCCAGCCCGCCATGGAAAACATATTCTCAACACGGCTCAAAGCATCGCGGGGAGTATTCGCGTGTATGGTGGCCAATGAACCATCATGACCCGTATTCATCGCCGCTAGCATGTCAACGGCTTCGCTACCACGTACCTCACCAACCACAATTCGATCAGGTCGCATACGTAAGGTGTTTTTAACCAATTCGCGCTGGCTTATTTCTCCCTTTCCTTCTAAGTTGGCAGGGCGAGTTTCCAGGCGAATAACGTGTGGTTGTTGAAGTTGTAATTCAGCCGAATCTTCTATAGTAATAATTCGTTGATCACGAGGAATGAAACCAGAAAAAATATTGAGTGTTGTCGTTTTTCCTGAGCCTGTTCCTCCAGATATGAGTATATTTAGCTCACCTTTAACTGCAGCTTCCACAAATTTAGCCATCTGCGGAGAAACCGAGTCATATTCCAGTAGGTTACTCATAGTTAAGCGATCAACAGCAAAACGACGAATAGAAACAGAAGGGCCATCTAGAGCTAAGGGAGGAATAATAGCGTTCACCCGAGAGCCATCAAGCAATCTAGCATCCACCATAGGTGATGATTCATCTATACGTCGACCGACTTGACTTACAATTCGATCAATAATATTTCTAAGGTGGCGATCATCAAGGAAAGTATAAGGCGTTTTTTCAAGCTTACCTCTGCGTTCTACATAAACACTTTTAGGACCGTTGACCAATATGTCTGACACTGTTTGATCAGCCAACAACGGCTCTAATGGACCAAGGCCAAAGACCTCATCTTCAATCTGCTTAATCACCCTTTTTCGACCTTCAGCACTTAGTGCATGATTGCGGTCGTCAGACATCAATTGCACGATAGCTTCGTGTAAATCAACTTTAGCCCGTTCTTTTTCTAAGCTCGATAGCAAACCGAGATCCAAAGTTTCAAGAAGCTGCTTATGGAAAAAATGCTTAATAGAGAGCTCATGTTCTAATACTTTGCGAGCTTCATTAACCGTTTTTTCTTTCTCTTCATTAACGTCTACTTTCTGAGTATTATTCGATATCTCTACACTTTGTAAACGCTCAACCGTATTAGCACCTTCGGACTCATGCGAAATCTGTTCTGCTTTTTGTTCAAACTCTGGGTTTATATTTTTTCGTTTAAAGAACATCACAATCCCTCGTGTTTACTTTTCATCAATGCATCATGAAAACAACTTTTTCAACCACCCTTTTTCTTCGTGCTCTAGCGGTGAAAGAACATGAGATAAGTCAATAATAGAGCGAGTAATAGAGCTTTTCTTTCGAGATTGAACAAATGGCTGCCCCAAATTAGTACTCTCTAATGTAACCTTAAAATCATTAGGTATAAGGTGTATGTCATGATCACCTACCGCTTGTTCAATGTCTTTTAGCTTAATTGAATGTCGTTTCTCGTAACGATTTAGGATCACCTCTATCACATCACTTTGTAACCCATATTCAAACTTCAAAGACTTGATTAAGCGACTTGTGTTTTTTACTGAAACCAAGCTTTGTTGCGAAACCAAAAGTACTTTGGTGGCTGGTGATATCGCTGATGCAAACACATGATCTAAGCCTCTTGAAAGATCAATGATCACATAAGGGTAGAAGCGACGTAAGATAGGAAGCAATCGGCCTATTTTCTGAGCCTGTTCATAATCATCAGCATTGTTTTCATGCTTAAAGCTTAGGACATGTAAGCCAGACTCGTGCTTATTTACTAAAGATCCTAGAGATATCTCATCGAGATCATTGGAGCTGTTAATAGCATCAGAGATACTGTAAGTTGGAGTGATATTTAAATAATCCGGGATAACTCCAAACTGAAGATCAATATCTAGTAAAAGTACCTCTCCAGCGTGATGACTTGCCACTTCAATCGCAGTATTTAAAGCAAGCGTCGTCGCCCCCATTCCGCCTTTGGTATTCAAAAACAAGATAAACTCACCGTAATTGGAGTTTTCAAGCTTTTCCGATGCCGTTTTCTTTAATAATGGAAGTAAGTCAGAAAGAGTAACGGTATTAGGTAAAAAATCTGATGCTCCTAAACGTAATGCAATCTTTATTGAACCACTGTCACTTTCATCTCCGAGCACCACTAAAGATAGCTCTTTATCTTCTAACGATAAATCATACCCTTGAAGCTCGACCATCTTTTGAGCCCAGCTACCACTGGCTTCTACGAAAATGAGCTCCGGAACATCAACACCTTTTAAATACTCCTCATTCATACCAGCTAAAGAAAATGATGTAATACTGACATTTCTGCATTTCTTGAGCTCTTGATTCACATGCGATTTAAAGCTTTCACTGTTATGAATTACCCACACTTTAAGATTCGTTTTTAAACGCGTAATATCATTCTCATTAGGCGTTATCTTTATAGCCTCCCCCATACATCTAACTCCTGTATTAAATGATCTATGGACACCTGTTCTTTACTGGAGAATCAGCTCTTACCACACCCAAACTTTCGGCTGGAAGTATTGTTTCAAACGCAGGGGCAGCAAGAAATCCACTCTCTCCTAGAAAGCTTAGGTTACTGATTAACTGAATGCCATAACCAGTAGCTCTAGCTCGTACAAATTTTATAGAGTCAAAATTAGCTTCAAAATCAGAAGCGATCTCTCCTCCATTTGCATCCAAATAAGCCACTTCTAGGTTCGCACTAGTAAACCCAATAAGCGGTAAGTCATCAACAACCATTCCCGCTATATTATCTTTGTCGAGCACATAACATACCGTCGCTAATCGAGCAGCCTTTCTCGCTCCTTCACTCACCATTTGCAGCGAAAATACATAAGCCCCTAACGATAAAATAAGAAAAATCAAGAGAAACATGAACGACGAGACTATAGTGAACTCAATAATGGCAAGCCCTTTGGTACGCCCGTTAAGCCTTTTCATCACAATACCCTCATCACCGAAGTTGCACTTAATGGAATGGCGAAATTCTCCGTAGAGAAGGGAATAGACAAGAAGTTTGGAACGTAATCATACGTCACACTCACCTGCACATAATCACCACTACCAATAGAGTCAGGATCAGGATCAACCGTCACATCTGAGGTTGTCAGCGTAGATAAAATAGCCGTCCCTACGCTACTCTGACCATAAACCACCACATTTTTAATCTCTGAAATCGGTGCGATCTTGCCTCCTATGGTGCCGTACACTTCACTAACTGCATAGCGAGCACCATTTTGCACAGACTTAGAGAGCACATTGTGTTGGATCAGAATATTGCCCAGTTCAAGAACCAGAACCAAAAAGAACAACAATACAGGGGTCACGAGCACCATCTCTACGGCAGCAAAACCACGTTGGTGTCTATTAGATAAAATCATCATCACGACTCCCCACTATCGGGGTCCTTATACAGAACAATCTTATAAGTCCCTTCCGTTGTCGACGTTGTACTACCAGAGCCACCAGCAACACTGCAAGAGTGGATAAACTCACCAAAGACGGCTGGTGTACCTGAGTTATTGGTTGGCGCCCTTTGCAGCAGGAAAAAACAACCAATTTTATTCACGGTAAAGTCGGTTGCACCGCCACTTTTACCTGAGCAATCCACCATAGGTATAGGTAAAATTCTTCGCCAAGCAACACCATTAGCAGCACAACCCGCCCCATTGCTCGCAATACAAGCGTTCGTGTCTATCTTATATTGAGTAAAGTCATAGCTATCATCAAAATCTATTTCTCCAGTACTCGCATCAATTGTGATCTCATCTGCGGGCTCAGTAGTGACATAATCCGAAGGATAATCAGATGCAGACAAGCCACCGCCATAATCTCCAAAACGAGTATTCAAACCATCACCTGTCGGGCCAACCGTGCCACCAGGTTTAGTCGTTATATCGTCACCAATTGCAACAGGGTAATTGTAGTTGCCACCCAGACCTTCTTTGACGGTCTTACCACCGGAACCGAAATCCAACAGGTGATAGTTACCGTTGCCCATCTCCGATAGATTTTTGTCTCCCACCTTCAAGGCATGAACCGTCCCTACTTCATAACCAAACACACTGGTTATGACTTCTCCGGTTTCATCATGGTAGCCATCTTCCGGATCAATATCGTTATCCGAAGTGCCATCGCCAATACATACACCAATAGGCACGACGTTATTGACAACTTTTTGACCTGAACTTGGCCCCGCAACAGCGCTCGCAGACACCTCTTTATCTAAACCAAACAATTGAATAAAAAACTCATCCATCTCTAGTGCATCCACACGAACACGTACATACACATCATCGTTGGCACCGAAAGTGGCGGTTCCTGTAAAGTCTTGTGGATCATTTGAATAATCAATGTTTATAGAGGCTGTGGTGAAATCAATTTCATGATTCCCCGTTGAAGCTGCCATCGCATTAAGTGCAGTAGCAACCTCAGCGTCTACAGCGTCTTTATCTTTACTGCTATCTAATATGGTTGCAGCAGCCAACGTTGCAGAATCAACTGCATTTTGTAAGCGCGTTTTATTTACAACCATATGATTGATGTCTACAGCTAACGCTGAGACCGCTAAAAAAACCAATAAGGCAGCGGTAACCAATATCGCAACTAAGCCTTGCTGTTTTTTAGGACTTCGTGATACTCGATACAACATGTGAGTACCTCCAGATTTAATTAAACTCTTCTAAGATCTGGCTATTACTTCCGGACAGGTCGTTTTCACCTCTTCCAACATATCGGTCGTAGCCAGTCTGCATCCGCTCCCCTGTACCATCCGGTACTATGAGTAAATTCTCTTGGGTCGCATTAGGGTTATACGTTTGTTCTGTTTTCACAAGTGCGACTGAATGCCCTAAGCGAGCATCATTTGCACAGCCAACTAACACCATCACGAGAAAGACCATCATTATTCTAATCATATCTATCTCCTTATAAGTCATGACCAAATGAGCCTTCACTACCACCATCATTTGGCGTAATGTCCTCTGAAGCTTTAGAACGTTCTGAACCTGATTCTGACGGCTCTGCAATGTAAGCGCTCCTACCTAACAAGTAATATTCCAAGTCATTAGGATTCACAAAAGCATCTGTCGGCAGGGTCACTTTATTTCTATCGATAGGCTTCGCCAACCTCGGAGTCACTAAAATCACGAGTTCAGTTTCTCCAGATACGTATTCTTGGCTATTAAAAAGCTGCCCTAAAATAGGGACATCACCGATACCAGGCATTTTATTACTGATGTCACGAACATTTTCACTCAATAACCCTGCAATACCAATGGTTTGTCCATCAGCTAATTCCAATGTTGAAGAAGCACTGCGTCGAGTGATCGGTGGGATAAAATAAGTCGCATTTGTGGTGCCAGGATCGATGGTCAATGAACTGCTGTTTGCAATCTCACTCACATCTACCGCTAGATTTAGATTGATTTTCTTATCGCTGAGTACCGTCGGAATGAACTTGAGCCCTACCCCATACTCTTTATATTCAATAGTAATACCGTCTTCGTCTGGCACGGGGATAGGAAACTCTCCACCCGCTAAAAATTCAGCCTTAGAGCCACTTAATGCTGTTAAATTCGGCTCAGCTAATACCTTTGCAACCCCATTTTGTTTAGCGACATCTAACGCGAAAGTAAACAGAGTATTACTATCAATGAAAGACCCTAATATTCCGTAGTCAGTTGAGGTGGGAATATCAAAGATAGGCGTAGCGCCTAGCACTCCCGCAGGAACAGACGATGCCCCCCAAGAGAAGTCCGAACCACTAGTTTGGAAAAAATGAAAATTGGCATCGAATTTTCTCACTAAGCTTCTTTGAACCTCAGCAACCGTTACTTCTAACATTACCTGTTGCGCACCACCAATAGACATCAAATTGATGACACCGGTAGCAGCGGCCTGCTCACTACCACTTTCTTTTGATGCGTCCGCGGTTTTCCCCGAAGAATACGTTTCCGCGATTCGAATCGCCACGTTCATTTGTTGTTGATTACTTACCTGACCACTCAACAACAATCGATTTTGTGCACTATGCACTTCAATCGTTTCGTCAGGCAAAAATTCATACAACTTTGCTTTTAAGCTATTAAGATCATGGGTAACTTCGATATTGATAGACTCGATCAACTGACCTCTTGAATCCCAAGCCATCAAATTGGTCGCTCCTAACTTTTTCCCGATTAGAAATAGTTCGTTGGATTTCAACATCACAATATCAAGAACTTCTGGGTCTCCAAGCGACACTTTGCTTGCTTTACCAGACAACACCACATGCGTTGATTTGTGATGTGGAACCGTGACTGTTTTTCCGGTTTGCAATGCAGCAAAGCTTGCGTTCGAAAAACAGATCAGACTCAAAATACACGCTAATATTATTCTCATATCTCACCTCAATCCTTGACGCGCACACTAGAAGCTTCCGTACCTTTGATAATAGTTACGCTTGGTCGAGGCACGTATCGACGAACGACTTTCTTCTCAATTTCATGAGGATTTCTCAACGTTAGCTGAATACTCCCCTTGCTTTTCGCTGTTAGTAATTTCTCCGCATCTTTGGGGGAAACCTCTAACGTCACAGCACGTACAATGATGGGGCTGTTTTCATTGGTTTTAGCGGTTTGGTCTACCGCTAACACTTTGATATTTTTGAGGACAGTTCGAGTCGCTGCAGAATTTTTACCATAAGAAACAGTATTGAGAATATCCACTTTATTACCCGGTAATAGGAAACCAGCCACACCAATAACGTCATCTACTCGTATTGTTACTGCGCGCTTATTCTCAGGAATCAGCGCAGCTAGCGTCGATCCCTCTCCAGGCGTAGTAAACCGCATTTTATGAAGGACTTCGCCAGCATAAACGGTATTGGCGACGACCTTACCGACAATTTCTGAGGCATCGGAGTAATTATTGTCATTAATCCAATCCACTTCCATTAGCTTGGTCGTTAAAAATGTTTCCTCAATAACGGTTCCAGCTTCAATTTCTTGTGACGCAACCACAACGGGATGACGCTCCACTGTCTCTACTTCAACCGTTGGCTGAACTTGGTTGTCCATCCACTGCTTAGCAAAAAATACGGCAGCTAAACCAAATACTACGGACAATAAAAATAGTAGGAAAACTTGACTCTTATTCATTATTTTCTTCCTCGTGTCCATCAGAGGTAAAATAGACTTCCCATGCCATGGAAAGAATATCGAAGGTAATAACAGGCGGGAGTTGCTCAAACGAAAGTATATCTTTGCTTATACCAACGAGATCTTTCGGTAAACAAGGGAAGAGTGGCATCTTGCAAAGAGTGTGCATCTGAGACAAACGCTCAAAGAAACCAGCTTCAAGCTCAACTCCTTTCTCAGCGACGACACTCATCCACAAAGCTTCATAATCACCTTGGTTAAGAGGTTTGAATTCAATTTTGTAACCTAAGCGACGCAGAAATGCAGGGTCGCTTATTTTCTTAGGGTTCAAGTTGGTAGAGAAAGCAAGCGTTAACACAAACGGCATCGTGATTTGTTGACCATTTGGTAACGACAAGTAATCAAAGGCGTACTCCATAGGTACGATCCAACGATTGAGTAAAGTGTCGACGGGCATTGGTTGACGACCAAGGTCATCAATAACAAAAATCCCATTGTTCGCCATCATTTGTACCGGAGCTAACCAAACACGACTATTCTCAGAATGGTTGACTTCAAGCATATCCATGGTGAGTTCTCCCCCCACCTGAATGTTCGGCCTTTCACAATTAAGCCAACGCTTATCGTATTGATCTTTAAGAGATACTACTTTATTGCGACCATTACTATCCAATGGCTTGTGATGCTGCGCAGAGAAAACCTTAATGATATTACCCAATGCATAAACGGCATAAGGGATAAAAACAGAAGTGTGTAAAGCATTGACAATGCGGCTCGCAACAAAGGTTTTACCCGTTCCGGCATGCCCATACAACAACAAAGCGCGCCCCGAATTGATGGCAGGCCCCAACACTGAAATCATCTTTTCGACACCAAACACATCACTCAGCGCCGCTTCGACATGTGGCCTAGTTACTAGCTCACACCTCAAGTCTTGTTTTTGCACAACGTCGCTATACTGGGCAAGTGAGACAGGAGCTGGCCCTAAATAAGCATCACGCTTAAAAGCGAGATCGGCTTCTTCAAGTCCTTTCTCAGATAAGGAGTAACGGACATGACTATGGGAAACAGAAGAAATCAAAAGATCTGAGTTAGGTTGAAATACCTCAATTAATGACTTTTTCCTCAGCACAGCCAAAGCGTTTTCTACAATATGGGTAACAACACATAGGTAATTCGAAAGTTCTAAAACATCCGACTTTGGATAAGCAGACAAGTGCTTAAGCACCAAGTTTTCTAACACTACTTCAGGAATACCCAACATTTCAAAAGAGGTAGGAACGTTTGGAGCTGAGATCTGAGGTTTCAAAGTTATTGGGGCCACTGGCTCTCGAATATCCATATATTATTCCTTTCCATAAAAGCTAACCAACAACAGGGTTAAGTGAAATAACTATACATTGCTAGTCCTATAACAACGGAGGGAGCAAAGGGCATAGTCGCTTTATTCGAATACCTAGAATGTATTACAGAGCCTCTCTCTGTAACAGGATTTACGCCACCAAGCATTATTAGCTTATTTTCAAAATAGCCTTTGATCGTCATATTGCTAGAATTAGATAAATTATAAAGCAAATAGAATATACCTATAACTCCAGCGGAAATTAATAGATAATATAAAACATCAAGTAACTGCCCCCAGCCTACATAAAGGCCTATCACGCCAAGTAGTTTTACATCCCCGGCCGACATTGCCCTGACAAAATACAAAAGCAACCCAACACAAAAGAATGTAACCGCACCTAATAGAGATAAAAATAAGTCATCCAAGGTGAAGCGGCTATCACACATTGCTAATAAATAGACGAACAAAAAAAGAATCAAAATTTTGTTCGGTATACGATGTTGCTCAACATCGTATACCGAAACTGATATTAGCAATGCCCAAAATACTGAAGGCTCATTAATCATATGATCTATTTACACACTCGATATAATTTCCTGAAATTTGCTCAACAAAGCTGTCGCTAATCCAGAAAAAACTAACACTACAAAAATCACAAGTGAGGCTGCACCGATCACATACTCAACCGTAGTTAACCCCCTTTGATATCTAACTCTATCGCTGTTCATTGTAATGATTAAGGTGTACCAACATCAGCAACAATAGTGTTTAATTTCGTTGCGAGAGTATTGCCCAAACCAGAAAATACCGTTGTTAAACCTAACACTAACAATGCCGCACCGATAACATACTCAATAACGGTTAGCCCCTCTTCATCTTTCATGAAATCTTTACAATTATTCAGAAACTTATCCATGAGAACTTCTCCTTGATTTACGTATCAGGCTTTGTTTGCCTGTAAACTAAATCTAGAGCTGAACAATATATTTGGTTAGGATTTTCTTGCCATTTACTTGCACTTTTTTGTGGTACTTCTAATCTAATTAGTATACTTGGTTATTCACCTATTATTGATTCATACCTTTAGTGCGAAACTGGATACATATGAGTATAAATATAGTTACACCATTATTATCGGATGTGGATAGTGAATTTAACTCAGTTATTATAAAAAAAATTAGCCATTACTTTTCCGTGCAATATTTTGGTCAAGATATCTCTATTATCAGTAACTTAGATGTTAGATTGGTATTTTTGACTATCAATAACAACGATAATTATCAATTACTTAACATGGCGCTTTCTATTTGTGAGAACCTAAATAAGCGAATAGTCATTATTTGCTCATCCCCGTTACCTAATATTATTAGAAATCATAAGAATGTATTTTTTATTATCGAAACGAGCAGCCATAATCTGAGTCGTAAATTAGAAGAACTAAAAGAGAAAACACAACATATTTTTGATCCTCACTTCGACATAGATAGAAACATGAACAAGAACAACCAATTACCAGCAAAAATATTCACATCGGAAGTAGTTAATTTTATAATGAGAAATATCAACAGAGACATTAGAGAAACAGAAATTGCCGATCGATGTCATTGTTCAACAACCTACTTTTCGAAAAAGTTTCATCTACACTTTGGGGTAAGCTTTAGAGACTTTGTGTGTGACAAGCGGATTTTGTTGGCTAAGAAGCTGATTGAAGCGGATACCGAATCAAAAATTGCTGTGATTGCTTATCAATGTGGCTACAAGGATGTCTCGTACTTCTCGAGAATTTTTAAGAAAAGGACCGGAGTAACACCGGCAAGTTACAGGCGCACGTGCATGGATAACAGAAAACGCTAATTTTACTCTCAAAAATAAAAAAACATGGTACATTTAACATGATTTTAACAAAAATAACTTAGCGAAAAACATGGAGTTAGACAATGATTCAGCCTAACGAGTTTAGCCAAGAACAAGCAACAGCTCTCCCTACACCCAATGATATGATTTTAAAATGGGCAGAAGAACGCCCAGATGAGGTCTATTTAAAACAAATAATTAACCGCCAGTTTGTGGAGTTCACATATAAAGAAGTGGCCGATAAAGCACTCAAACTTGCTTCTGCATTAGAAGCTCTTGGCGCCAAACCTGGTGACCGAGTGGCTCTGGTTTCTAAAAACTGTGCAGAGTGGTTTATCTGCGATCTTGCCATGATGTTGGGGGACTTTGTTAGCGTCCCTATTTTCCCAACAGCTGGTGCCGATACGATTCAATACTGTATTGAACACAGCGAAAGTAAGATTGTGATTGCGGGTAAACTCGACGATGCTACTGCAACGCAAAAAGTATTAGATGACAACCCAAGCCTGATAAGCATCTCGCTTCCTTATGACAGTGCAGAAAAATGTCATCATACTTTTGAAGAACTCATCGATAAACATGAACCATCAACCAAACGCCCTCAGCATCACGACGACAAACTGATGTCACTTGTTTATACATCGGGTACATCAGGGCTACCAAAAGGCGCAATGCTCACGTACGGCGCGTTTACTTGGTCTGTTCAAAGGTTGATTGACCATATTGGAATCCAACCTGGCGATCGCCTGTTTTCTTACCTACCACTGGCCCATATTACAGAGCGTGTTTACATCTTTGGTTCTTCAGTGATGGGTGGCGTAGTCACGGCTTTCCCAGAGTCTTTAGACACGTTTATTGATGATGTGAAAATGCATCGTCCTACTCTGTTTATTTCAGTTCCTCGTTTATGGACTCTGTTCCAGCAGCGAATCCAAGACAAATTGCCGCAGAAGAAACTGAACTTCTTACTTAAGATTCCGTTTATCAACAACATCATCAAGAAGAAGCTTGCTGATGGTTTAGGGTTAGACCAAGCCCGTGTTCTTGGATGTGGCTCAGCTCCGGTATCACCCGCTCTACTGGCATGGTATGAGAGTGTTGGCTTGCACATTACCGAGGCATGGGGCATGACAGAGTCTTTCGCCTACAGCACGCTCAACTACCCATTCAGAGCAGATAAAATTGGTACGGTTGGTAATGCAGGTCCAGGGATCGAACTCAAAATAGCGGAAGATGAAGAGATCCTTGTTCGAGGCAAAGGCCTATTCTGTGGCTACTACAAGAATGACATTGCGACCCAAGAATCTTTCAATTCAGAAGGTTGGCTCCATACTGGAGATATTGGCGATATTGATAGCGAAGGCTACCTAACGATTCGTGGACGTAAGAAAGATACCTTTAAAACCGCTAAAGGTAAATTTGTTGCTCCCGTCCCTATCGAGAATAAACTCTTTGAGTATAGCCGCGTAGAAATGATGTGTTTGATAGGCTTAGGCTTACCAGGTCCTATCCTACTTGTGGTACCGCATGACTTCCCTAATTTCGATAGAGCTCGCTATGAGAGCACGACAAAGCGCGTTATCGAGAAAATGAATGAGCAGCTCGGTTCACACGAGAAGATCAAGGGTGTACTGATGATTAAGGAACCTTGGAGCATCGATAATGGTGTACTTACCCCTACTCTCAAAATAAAGCGACATATACTTGAACAAAAGTACCACGAAGTCGGACATAACTGGCCGAAAGATAAATTGGTAGTTTGGGAAGAGTAACCAAAATAGAAAGGGAGCCATTACGGCTCCCTTCATTATTCCGCTCAGATTATAATTATTAAACCTATCCTAAGTGCTAATCTAGCTCACTTCCAAAACGGTTTTCTCAGCTCTTCGTTAGCCTGACTTTGGGTAATACCAACATCTTCAAGTAAATGATCCGACAGTTCAGATAAGTGTTTTCTCGTTCTACGATTCTGAAGATACACCTTAAACTTAGAATAGAATTTCTTAACTGGAAACGATGATAAGAATGAATGATGAGTAGTTGATATCTCTGTTATTGTGTTCATTGCAACTCTCCTATTGATTTTCCGCTTTGTCGTGGTCAATAATCGGCTAATAGCGCACTAGCGACAAACGATAGATACTGGCATTCAGTTAAGGAAAACTAATGTGAGAGAGCGAACCCCACCATTTCAAGGGATCTATTACTTTTACACGGCGGCAGAAACAGGCAGTTTTAAACTCGCCGCACAAAAGCTATTTGTCACGGCAGCAGCAGTCAGCCAACAAATTCGCCAACTTGAAGAGTGGTTAGGCGCAGATCTGTTTATTCGCCAACACCGAAAAATAGTATTAACCCATGAAGGCGAAGTACTGTACCTGCAAGCGAAGAAAGGCTTTGCTCATATTCAAGATGGTGTAAGACGAATCAACCAAGACCCTAACCCCACTCAATTATCAATTTCTACCGTGCCCTCTTTTGCACAACATTGGTTAGTGCCTCGAATTGGCGATTTTCGCGAGCGTCATCCAGATTTATCTATGCTGATCGAACCGACCAACAAGTTAGTAACCTTTGAAGATTCTAATATTGATGTCTGCGTTCGATATGGTCATGGAGACTACCCAAACATCGAATCACGCTGGTTGATGGACGAGGTCATTTACCCTGTTTGTCACCCTATCTATCAAGAGAAACACGGTATCTATGACATCGACGATCTGCATAAAGCAGAACTTATTGAAGACCGTTGGCCTGATATGGATTGGAATCTCTGGTTAAAAGTCGCAGGAGTAAAAGCTGGCCGCACATCATTGCAATTTGATGGCTCTCATTTTGTGTTAGAAGGTGCGCTATCCGTTCAAGGCGTTGCCCTAGTTAAGCACAGCTTAGTGTATCGTTATTTGCAAGAAAAGAAGTTAGTAAGAATTGGTAACATTGCGCTCAAGCCCAAATACAATTACTTTTTGTGCGCGCCTCCTGGTTACTTTCATCGAGAAAAAATAAAACGTTTCGAAGGGTGGATGCAGGCTCAGGTTAGATTATTTGGTAACACAGGTAGAGAAGAGCTTTCGATTATTCACTCCGATTACGAACTCAAATGGTCGGATAATTCATAAAGCGAAACTGGTATACTTAGCTCAAATAAATGGCGAGAACATCTCATGACACAAGACAATAATCCACTTCACGGTATCACTCTACAGAAGCTACTGACTGAATTGGTTGAACATTACGGTTGGGAAGAGTTGAGTTACATGGTGAACATCAACTGCTTTAAAAAAGACCCGAGTATTAAATCAAGCTTAAAGTTTTTGCGTAAAACAGATTGGGCTCGTACCAAAGTAGAGCAAATTTACATCGACTTAAAGCGTTAGTCTCTCCCTTCTTTATCTGTCCCGTGTTGATTAAATACGGGACAACCCCTGTGTCTACTTTTTAGGGGCACATCTCGTATCTCGTATCTCGCATCTCGCATCTCGCATCTCGCATCTCGCATCTCGCATCTCGCATCTCGCATCTCG
>NZ_JBGOOM010000003.1:125008-265651 GCF_041439575.1 Vibrio sp. 5S239
CAGTATGTTACAAGCAATAAAAAGCCCCGCAAGCTTTCACTTGCGGGGCTTTTTTAACTAATTGAGAAAAGGGCTAATTACTTACCAGCTTCTTTTTCTGCTTTAACTTTTGCAATCACTTCGTCAGCAACGTTAGTTGGACATGGTGCGTATTGTGCGAATTCCATAGAGAATTGGCCACGACCAGAAGTGATAGTACGTAGGTGACCGATGTAGCCGAACATCTCAGAAAGAGGGACGTCAGCTTTAATACGAACACCAGTAACGCCAGCTTGTTGATCTTTGATCATGCCACGACGACGGTTAAGGTCACCGATAACATCACCAACGTGATCGTCTGGAGTGAACACGTCAACGTTCATGATAGGCTCAAGAAGTTGCGCGCCAGCTTTAGGCATAGATTGACGGAATGCGCCTTTCGCTGCGATTTCAAATGCGATTGCAGATGAATCGACTGCGTGGAAACCACCATCGAAAAGTTCAACTTCAACGTCTAGAGTAGGGAAGCCAGCTAGTACGCCGTTTTCCATCATAGATGCAAAGCCTTTCTCAACTGCTGGCCAGAATTCTTTAGGAACGTTACCGCCCACAACAGAAGACTTGAATGAGAAGCCAGAACCAGCTTCGCCTGGTTTGATACGGTAATCGATCTTACCGAATTGACCAGAACCACCAGATTGCTTCTTGTGCGTGTAGCTATCTTCAATTGCTTGAGTGATAGTTTCACGGTAAGCAACTTGAGGAGCACCTACAGTTAGGTCAACGCCGTATGTACGCTTAAGGATATCTACCTTGATGTCTAGGTGAAGTTCACCCATACCTTTCAGGATAGTTTCGCCAGTCTCTTCGTCAGTCTCAACTTGGAAAGATGGATCTTCTGCAACCATTTTACCGATCGCGATACCCATTTTCTCAGAACCGCCTTTATCTTTTGGAGATACAGCGATTGAGATTACTGGAGTTGGGAATACCATAGGCTCAAGCGTTACTGGGTGCTTAGGATCACATAGAGTGTGACCAGTTTGCACGTTCTTCATACCAACGATCGCAATGATGTCACCAGCTTGTGCGCTAGTTAGTTCGTTACGGTCATCAGCTTGCATCTCAACCATACGGCCAACACGCTCAGTTTTACCAGTAAAGGCATTAAGAATAGTGTCACCTTTGTTCAATTTACCAGAGTAAATACGAACGAAAGTTAGGGCACCGAAGCGGTCATCCATGATTTTGAATGCAAGCGCTTTAAATGTCTCGCTTGTAGAAACGATAGCGTGCTCGCCAGTTTCTTCGCCTTCTTCGTCCATTAGAGGTTGAGGATCAACTTCAGTTGGAGAAGGTAGGTAATCTACAACAGCGTCAAGAACGATTTGTACGCCCTTGTTTTTGAATGCAGAACCACAGAAAGTTGGGAAGAATGCTAGGTCACGAGTACCTTTACGGATACAACGCTTAACGTCTTCGATAGAAGGCTCTTCACCTTCCATGTAAGCTTCCATTAGGTCATCGTCTTGCTCTACAGCAGTTTCGATTAGCTCTTCACGGTATTGTTCTACGTCATCTACCATGTCCGCAGGAACATCTTTTATTTCGTAGTTTTCAGGAAGACCAGTGTCATCCCAAACGTATGCTTTACGGCTTAGTAGGTCTACAACACCAACGAATTCGTCTTCACGACCGATTGGTAGAACCATAACTAGAGGAGTTGCACCTAGAACGTTTTTAACTTGGTCAACAACGTTGTAGAAATCTGCACCCATACGGTCTAGTTTGTTAACGAAGATCAGACGAGATACACCTGATTCGTTAGCGTAGCGCCAGTTAGTTTCTGATTGAGGTTCAACACCACCAGAACCACAGAATACACCGATACCGCCATCAAGTACTTTAAGAGAACGGTATACTTCAACTGTAAAGTCAACGTGTCCAGGAGTATCGATAACGTTTAGACGGTGATCGTTCCAAAAACAGCTTACAGCTGCTGATTGGATAGTAATACCGCGCTCAGCTTCCTGTTCCATGAAGTCAGTAGTTGATTCGCCATCATGTGTCTCACCAGATTTGTGGATTTGACCAGTTAGCTTAAGGATACGCTCAGTGGTAGTTGTTTTACCCGCATCAACGTGCGCGAAAATACCAATGTTTCTGTATTTCGATAAATCTGCCATTGTCTTACTCTGTTAATAGGATATAAAATGCGCGCAGAGTATATCACAATCTGTGAAGACTGATAGCTTTGCATGCATTTGGGTCTAAAAAACTTTGCCTTTTTCTAACATATAGAAAAAGGCACTCAAGTAGTAACAATCTAAGTGATTGTTATTTATAGTGCTAACCCAAAGTTCAATCGGCTTTAAGGTTAGACTGAATTGCTGCTGTATAGAGTAGCTGAAGTGAGTTCAATTACAACTCATCAAAAGCATTAATTGCCTCTGATAACTTTTTCACACCGTGGATCTGCATTCCTGGAATGCCACCTTTAGGCATATTAGCCGCCGGTACAATCGCTTTCTTAAAGCCGTGTTTGAATGCTTCATTTAAACGTTCTTGCCCGCTCGGTACAGGTCGAATCTCACCAGCTAGGCCTACTTCACCAAATACCACCACATCTTTGGGTAATGCTCGGTCTCTGAAACTAGATAGTAGTGCCATCACCAACGCAAGATCAGCACTGGTTTCGGTTACTTTAACACCACCGACGACATTCACAAACACATCTTGATCAGCCATTTGTAAGCCGCCATGTTTATGCAGCACCGCCAATAACAGTGAAAGTCTGTTTTGCTCTAAGCCGACAGCGACACGGCGCGGGTTAGCCAGCTGTGAATAGTCGACCAGAGCTTGGATTTCAACAAGAAGCGGACGAGTCCCCTCCCATACAACCATCACTGAACTGCCCGAGGTTTCTTCTTCACCACGAGACAAGAATATAGCAGATGGGTTGCTGACTTCTTTTAACCCTTGACCTGTCATGGCAAACACCCCCAGCTCATTCACCGCACCAAAACGGTTTTTGTGGCTGCGCAATGTTCTAAAACGGCTATCAGTCCCACCATCAAGAAGAACAGAACAGTCAATAATGTGTTCAAGTACTTTTGGCCCCGCCAGCGTACCGTCTTTCGTTACGTGTCCAACTAAGAATACCGCAACGTTATTCTGTTTTGCGTAACGTGTTAATGCGGTTGCTGACTCACGAACCTGAGCAACACTGCCTGGTGATGACTGAACATCAGCGACATGCATAACTTGGATTGAGTCGATGACCATGATCTTTGGCTGTTCTTTTTCCGCAACCTGACAGATCTTATCCACGTTCGTTTCAGACAGCATTTTGAGATGCTCTTTCGGTAAACCAAGTCGAGAAGCTCGCATTGCTACTTGTTGCAATGATTCTTCACCTGTCACATAGAGAGTAGGTAACTCAGAAGAGAGCTGACACATGGTTTGCAGCAGCAGTGTTGATTTACCTGCACCAGGGTTACCGCCAATCAGGATAGCAGCACCAGGCACGACACCGCCGCCTAGCACACGGTCAAGCTCTTTGAAGCCACTGCTAAAACGAGGGACTTCTTGCAGGTTAATTTCCGATAATGTCTGAACGCTCGATTCTGTAGCCCCACCCGCGTAGCCAGATAACCTTTCATTACGCACTACCTGAGGTGAAGCGGCTAACCTAACTTCTGTAATCGTGTTCCAAGCACCACATGCATTGCACTGCCCCTGCCAACGTGGAAAGTCAGCACCACAGTCATTACACACATAAGCTCGTTTTGCTTTAGCCATAAAACCTCAATAATTAGCTTGGCAACTGGTCAATGTTGCTATTTTGTGACCCCGTTGACCGTACACATAAAAATAAACGTTGCAGTAGAGCCATGAATATCTAAAGATCAAATACAACTTGTCGATAACAATAACGCACCGTCCATTCTAACAAGAAAAGTATGAAGCAATCTGAAATTCTATCTGTAGCAGAACGACTTATCCCGGCTTACCACGCCGAAGATTTCGAATTCCTTCTTTCTCAAATGACAGAAGGCGAATCTCCGTCTCTCAAACTGCTTGTTAAAATGGAACTGAATCGTATCATGGCTCCGTGTACAAAGAGCATTGATTTACGCGGGAGGATTGATAACGAGTGTCGTCAATTTACTCTAGACGGTCGCAAACACTGGCTCGATGACATTGCCTTAAACGCGTACCAGCGTGGTACTAAAAAATTTAAAGGCTATACCGAGGGTACGTGGGAATTAGTGATGACACCACGGACCCAGCAACACCACAGTTCTGTTAAAACCGCCTCTCAAGATCACCATGATATCACCAATGCTAATAGCCCATATGAAGCCGAGGCCATAAATCTAGGCTATGACTTAAAACGCCAAGAAAACAGACTCAAAATCAGCTCACAGGTTGAAATTACCACCTCTAAGGGGCAAAGCTTACATGGGGTAACGGTAGATATCTCCCCATCGGGTGCCAAGTTCAAGGTGCCAAGCGCCTTTAAATACAATCTCGGTGAGATCATCAGTGTTAAGTTCACAGAGATGGTTGAAAAGTCGCAAGAAATCGATGTTAACCAAACCGTTGAATTTCGAGTTCTAGGCATTGATGAGTCTTACGAGAACGATGCTGTTAAATTTTTGAGAACGATCAAAGTAAGCGATACCAATATTGTGGCTCGCTTACTTGAAGAGTCTTTAAATAGCACCAGTAAGAAAACCAGCCATGAGAATCAAGACAGGGTTATTCGAACTCGTACTCGTGGGATTGAACACACTTATCTAAAGCACACCTGTAATCTTCCTCTTTTCTTCAGTGGCAGTGAGTTAAAGCTCACCCTACTCACGGACAACAACCACCCGCTATGGCAATATTGGCACGATGAAAGGAACCAGCAAGCTCTGGGGACCTTGTTCAACGAACAACGCATGAACTTACTAGCTAAACCTGGTGTGAAAGGTACAAGTAACGTCATCTACTCATTTACCCACGAACATCAGAATAAGACCTTGTTCTACTCGATGATGCTACCGGAAGCTTCTCGTGAACAAAGACAACTATTCTGGCACATAGGAGGGAAACGTAAGAGTTGGAAGGCATTCAAATTTTCTGTTTTCGAACTATCAGATAGCGAGCGACAAGCCTTGGCCAAGCATTCAGATACGCTAGCTCAAAGCTCTGCGCAATTGACACATTGCGGCATTTTGCAGGAAATAGGCGATCACGAAAGTGCTGCTGACTATCTATTGAGTGAAAAACCACGGATTCCAAGCAGTGAGCTGAATCGATTCCGCCACCCACGTACCGTGGTTGGGAATATTAAAAGCATCTACTTTGATTCCCAAACTCGTCGTAAAGAGCCGAGATACCAATTTAAGTCACCGTTGCAACTCACATCACAAGATGGCGTTACAGCGAGCGGGCAAACCTTAGACATCTCGAAACGTGGACTCAGCATTACTCTTGAACAACCGATGGTACTCAAGATTGATGATCCGGTATTGGTCAACTTCAATGAGCTACAGCTTTACGACAAAAACTTGCCTCTAAGCATTGTCCCTTATCACGTAATTCGAGTAAGCCCGAACGGTCGCAAAGTGCAATTAGTTATCGAAGAGAGCGCTAAAACAATGCGTACTATCGCCTTTCTCAATGGGCTTATTGATCAGAACCAGAGTAAGTTAATTAAGAAACAAGAAATACTACCAACGCATTCACTCCTCGAATCGTTGCACAATATATTGCTTAGCAAAATGGTCAGCAGCCCAATATTCATTGATAAACCTGGCTCAACGCTACGCTGTAAGATCATTGGTGTAAACTTTCCATTGAATAAGCATCTCGCGCTACTCGCCAAACTAGGACACAACCAAAAGTTCTCACTCGAACCTATTTTCAAAGGACACTCTAACTCGCTATTGGCTGAGCCACTGAAAAGAATTGAAGGTGCAAAGCCTAAACACCATGATGTCTACATTGCCGCAGTTAAGTTTGGTGACAAAATACAATCAGTACATACTAAATTGATCAAAGACTTCGCTTCAGCAAAAGAAAGGATCTTATTCATTAAAAAGGCACAGCATTTAGGTGATGTGTACGTGCTAAGAGTAACGACCGCTCCAATCTTTAATCCGCTGACGAGTTTGTTCCAATCGGATTTAGAAGAGCTCTCAAGAATTAGCATGCATCAAGCAAAGAAATTGGAGAACGAGGTCACCGCTTTTATTGGTTATGGCGAAGTAGAAGATATTACCGATGAAGTGTTGATTCGATTGGAGCTGACGCGCTAAATAAACATGTCGTAAATAGCGGTATCGACTTATCGAATCATGAATTTGCCGGATTTGAAAATAGAAAAAGCAAGCTCATCACCTGCTTTTTTGTACCTGAGCTCTATTATAAATTAGTTACTAATAGAGCTTTATCAAGAGACAACCTTAAGGTTTCGCCTGCCAACTTATCTTTTGCTGCTTAGCTAATACACCCGACAAGATACAAAGTACCCCGCCTAACCCTGCGTAGCGCACTGCTGTTTGAGCTTGTTGCTCAACTTTAGGTTTCGCATGGTAGGCAATACCGAGACCCGCTGAATTCATCATAACCAAGTCATTCGCGCCATCACCAACTGCAACCGTATTATGCAATTCAAGCTCATACTCTTCAGCCAGTTCAACTAAGATGTCGGCTTTGGTTTGCGCTGAAACCACATCACCCAGAACTTTACCCGTCAGCTTGCCTTTAACGATTTCTAAAGTGTTCGATTGAGCATGGTCAAGGTCTAGCGTGTCTTTCAAATAATCCGAAAAGTAAGTAAAGCCGCCAGATGCAATAGCCGTCTTCCAGCCAAGTTTATTCAGAGTATTAACAAGCGAGACTAAATCAGGCATGAACCTCAGTGATTGACGCACTTGCTCCAAGATAGCTTCATCAGCCCCTTTAAGTGCTCCAACTCGCTGGCGTAAGCTCTGTTCAAAATCCAGTTCTCCTTGCATCGCACGCTCGGTGATTTCAGAAACTAACTCCCCCACTCCAGCTAGCTTTGCAATTTCATCAATGCATTCGATCTGAATCGCGGTGGAATCCATATCCATCACAATCAAACCCGGCTTAGATAAATCTGGGACCTCACTAAGACAAGCATAATCGAGCTTTAATGCTTGTAGGATCTCTTCGTGTGCTGGGGTTAAATTACCAGACATCAAAGCCACTTCATAATGCCCAACCTTCCACGTATCAAGGATGGTGTTGTAAGTGCCAGTGAAAAAGTCGATGTCATCAAAAGATTGTGGTGAAAGGTACTCACCGAACACAATCCAATTCGCTTTAGCCTTAGCGAGTTGAGAAGCAAAGCGGGTCTCGGGGAGTCGAGTTAATAATGTCGTATGCCTTTTAATCGGCAGATATTTCTGAGCATCCATGTGTATGATTCCTAATTAACTATGCTAAACGTTAACCTATTGCAATTTGAAAACGCAAGTCTCAATATGTCTTAATCATAACATTTGTTTATTTCAGGCTTCGTGAAACATGAATGAATCATTGTTCTCAATACGTAACGCTTTACGAATGCTAGCGCTAATTTTGCTGGCTGCGATGTTCGTTGTAACGATAAAAAACACGGTCGTGATCAGTAAAGGTAATGAGAAAATCCAAGTAAAACAGCTAGAGACGTTAACTAAGCTGCTGATCTCTCAGGCATCACTTTCCGCTAGCAAGATGATCCTACAACAAGACCAAGAACGACTGCTTGAGCTGACTAACCAGCTCTCTCAAGACCGACTGGTATTTGATACCACCATCTATGATGCAGAAGGGATCCGGCTGGCTTCGAGCGAAAAAGCACTCTCTGTACGTGAGGTTCTTGGTTTAGACACACCACTGTCAACTGCCAGTATTGGCAGACAGCAATTAGTCGAACCTATTTATTCTGCAGAACATACGATCATTGGCTTTATTCGTGTAACCTTCGAAACTGGTAAAATGACGGCGATTTCTGATCACCACTACCGTAAAAGTGATCGCTACATGATTGGTATGGTCTTAATGGGTTTTGTCAGTGGTGTGTTGTTTATCATGCTGATTCGTAGAAGACCGACCAAGTCTGGTGAGAATTTACTGCTTAAAAACGTAAGCTCATAAACAAATTAGACTCAGAATAAATACAGTAATCCAATAAAAAGCCCCGACGCTCAGGCAGCAACGGGGCTTTTAGTTATCTGTTGCTTTATCAAGCGAAAGCGAAGAACCATTACTCTTGGTCACCAAGAAGTACAGACTCTAGTGCGATAACCATCATGTCGTTGAAAGTTGTTTGGCGCTCATCTGATGTGGTTTGCTCACCCGTTTTAATATGATCAGACACTGTACAGATAGTCAGAGCTTTTGCGCCGTATTCAGCACACACGCCATAGATACCTGCAGCTTCCATCTCTACGCCGACAATACCGTATTTATCCATCACTTCGAACATTTCAGGATCTGGCGTGTAGAACAGCTCAGCAGAGAATAAATTTCCGACTTTGACATCAACACCACGCGCTTTGGCTGCATCCTCTGCCGCACGTACCATTTTGTAGTCTGCGATAGCTGCGAAGTCGTGACCTTTAAAGCGAATACGGTTCACTTTTGAGTCAGTACATGCGCCCATGCCAATAACCACATCGCGCACTTTGATATCTTCGCTCACTGCGCCACAACTACCGACACGAATGATCTTCTTCACACCAAAGTCTTTAATCAGCTCAGTCGCGTAAATAGAACAAGATGGAATGCCCATACCATGTCCCATTACCGAAACCTTACGACCTTTGTAGGTACCGGTGTAACCAAACATGTTACGAACGTCGCACACTTGAACGACTTCTTCTAGGAAGGTTTCAGCGATGTATTTAGCACGTAGCGGGTCACCTGGCATGAGAACTACGTCAGCAAAATCACCCATTTCAGCATTAATATGTGGAGTAGCCATTGAAAATATCCTTAATCTCAAAACAAAAAAGAAGAGAGAGGTTTCCCTCTCTCTTAGTTAACTATTATAGGAAGCTTGTACCGTATCCCATTGGCGATGTACCAAAGTATGACGCTAAGCTTTGACCGATATCAGCGAACGTATCACGACGACCTAGAGAGCCAGCTGGAACCTTTTGACCGTAAACAATCACAGGGATGTGCTCACGCGTATGGTCTGTGCCTGGCCAGGTCGGATCACAACCGTGGTCTGCAGTTAGGATAAGTACATCATCTTCTTTCATCATATCGATGATTTCATTGATGCGACCATCAAAGTACTCAAGTGCCGCTGCGTAACCAGCTACATCACGGCGGTGGCCGTAAGCTGAGTCGAAATCAACGAAGTTAGTGAACACAATCGTGTTGTCGCCCGCTTCATTGATCGCTTCTTTTGTTGCTTCAAACAGCGCAGGGATACCTGTTGCTTTGGTTTTCTGAGTGATACCACAGCCTGCGTAGATATCAGAGATCTTACCGATTGAGTGAACGTTGCCGCCCTTCTCATCAGCAAGTTTCTGCAGGATAGTTGCCGCAGGTGGCTCAACAGAAAGATCACGACGGTTACCTGTACGCTCAAATTGACCTTTGCCAGGGCCAACGAATGGACGCGCGATAACACGACCAATGTTGTAATCTTCTAGCTCTTCACGAGCTATCTGGCAAAGGTCTAATAGGTTTTGTAGACCGAATGTCTCTTCATGACAAGCGATCTGGAAAACAGAGTCCGCAGAAGTATAGAAGATTGGTAGGCCAGTCTTCATGTGTTCTTCACCTAGATTATCTAGGATTTCAGTGCCCGATGAGTGGCAGTTACCCAAGAAACCAGACAAACCTGCACGCTCAAGGATGCGGTCAGTCAGCTCTTTTGGAAAGCTGTTCTCTTTATCGGTGAAGTAACCCCAGTCAAACAGTACCGGTACACCAGCGATTTCCCAGTGACCTGATGGCGTATCTTTACCAGAAGACAGCTCAGCAGCGTGGCCGTAAGCGCCAATGATTTCAACGTCTGTATCCATACCAGGAGCGAAGCGACCTGTAGACTCTTTGTGAGCCATCGCTAAACCTAACTTAGACAGGTTTGGTAACGTCAGAGGACCTTGACGCTCTGCAGTGTTTGCAAGACCTTTATCACAATGATCTGCGATGTGACCCATAGTGTCAGAACCAACATCACCGAATTTGTCTGCATCCGCTGCTTCACCGATACCGAATGAATCTAAAACTAAAATAAATGCTCTTTTCATTTTCTTCACCAACTTAATGCTCTTTGCACCAGAACTCTGTTTATCGACATACACTAGGTATGCCGATACCTGTTATTTACACGTCTTCAGAACGAATCTTACGGTAAACGTCTGGCGTTGCTGTATATTCTCCACCCACAGTGATTGCATTTTGTAATGCCGTTGCAGCTTCTTGCCACTGTTGTTCGTTGCGAGCATGAATCATTGCTAATGGTTTATCTTCACTTGCTACTTCACCAAGGCGAATGAAGTGTTCAAAACCAACTGCGTAATCAATACTGTCTGTTGCTACACGGCGACCACCGCCCATACCAACCACAGCCATACCAATTGCACGAGTATCCATTGCTGATACCACACCGCTTTCTAGCGCATACACTGGCTTAATAATTTCTGCTTTCTCTAGGTAGTTATCGTAGTTTTCTACGAAATCTGCTGGACCACCAAGGCCCGCAACCATCTTACCGAAACACTCTGCTGCTTTACCGTTATCCAGCACTGCCATCAATTTTTCACGCGCTTCGTCTGAGTCTTTTGCAAGGTTACCTAATACCAACATTTCCGCACACGATGCCACCGTAATTTCCAACAAACGTGGGTTACGGTATTCACCCGTTAGGAACTGAACCGCTTCACGCACTTCTACTGCGTTACCCGCTGAAGAAGCCAAAACTTGGTTCATGTCCGTTAGGATTGCTGTTGTTTTCGTGCCTGCACCGTTTGCTACTGCAACGATAGATTTCGCTAGCTCTTCAGAGGCCTCATACGTTGGCATGAATGCGCCTGAACCCACTTTTACATCCATCACTAGAGAATCAAGGCCTGCAGCCAGTTTCTTAGATAGGATTGAAGCTGTGATGAGCGAGATATTGTCTACGGTTGCTGTGATATCACGGGTCGCGTAAACACGCTTGTCTGCAGGTGCTAGATCGCCTGTTTGACCGATGATCGCTACGCCAGCATCTTTAGTGACTTCGCCAAACACATCGTTGGTGGGTGTAATGTTGTAACCAGGGATAGATTCAAGCTTGTCTAGCGTACCGCCAGTGTGGCCTAAACCACGACCAGAGATCATTGGAACGAAACCGCCACATGCTGCCACCATAGGGCCAAGCATCAGAGAAGTTACGTCACCCACACCACCAGTAGAGTGTTTATCAACGATTGGGCCATCAAAGTTCATGTGGCTCCAGTCAATCACCATGCCTGAATCTCGCATTGCACATGTTAGTGCGATACGCTCTGGCATTGTCATTTCGTTAAAGAAGATAGCCATTGCGAATGCTGCAATTTGGCCTTCAGAAACCGTGTTTTTAGCGACACCTTGAATGAAGAAGTTAATTTCTTCAGCTGTTAGGACTTCACCGTCACGTTTTCTGCGAATAATTTCTTGAGGTAGATACATTAGTGCCTCCCAAACTCTAGTGAGTATGGTTTGTAGGGAAAGAGGTAATATGGAGTGACTTAACGCCACTCCATCAAACAGACTTAATTGTTATCAATACTCTAAATATTTGGCGTTGCAGTTAGGCGGCCAGCAAGTTCATTCCTATGAGCATAGAAGCTCTATGTGATTAGGAGGAACTTGCGCAGGCAACAACGCTGCGGCGTCAAATATGACGAGTAAATTAGTATGCTGCTGGATCAGCAGTTTCGTCTGTCACTTCTAATGTATTAAGAAGGTTAGTTAGTAGGCTTGACGCACCAAAACGGTAGTGCATGTTGTCTGCCCACTCAGCGCCTAGTAGCTCATCAGCCATTGCTAGGTATAGTGCTGCATCTTCAGCTGTACGTACGCCACCAGCAGGTTTGAAACCCACTGTTTTAGCAACGCCCATATCACGAATAACTTCAAGCATCATGCGCGCGAACTCTGGAGTCGCATTTACTGGCACTTTACCTGTTGAAGTTTTGATGAAGTCTGCACCCGCTTCGATACAGATTTGAGAAGCTTTCTTGATCAGTGCTTCTTCTTTCAGCTCACCGGTTTCGATGATCACTTTAAGCGTGATGTCACCACAAGCGGCTTTACATTGCTTAACTAGCTCAAAACCAACTTCTTCGTTGCCAGCAATAAGAGCACGGTATGGGAATACTACGTCAACTTCGTCTGCGCCATACGCTACCGCTGCTTTTGTTTCTGCAACAGCAATTTCGATGTCGTCATTACCATGAGGGAAGTTAGTTACAGTCGCAATGCGTACTTCTGGAGTACCTTGCTCACGCAACGCTTTCTTAGCGGCTGGGATAAAGCGAGGGTAAATACAGATTGCAGCTGTGTTGCCTACTGCAGTCTTCGCATCATGACAAAGCGCCACTACTTTCTCAGTAGTATCGTCATCATTCAACGTTGTTAGATCCATAAGTTTAAGTGCACGTAGAGCTGCTGCTTTTAAATCGCTCATTTCTATCTCCGATCAATATATTCAAATAGTTAACTACTTTGCCATCCACCCAGTATAGATGGATATTTTAGTCATGCTCAGTAGCCACAAATGAACGGACTTGGTTCCCTGAAGACTTGATAACTTTCGTTATCAATTGCAATCCTTGTCACCGCACAGTACCAGTTTGGTCTATGGCACAACAAATCAGTCATGTTGTGTCTAACATCTATAGCGTATCGCTAAGTTTGGCTTAATCCCAAAAGAATAAC
Organism: Vibrio sp. 5S239; assembly: GCF_041439575.1. Taxonomy (NCBI): domain Bacteria; kingdom Pseudomonadati; phylum Pseudomonadota; class Gammaproteobacteria; order Vibrionales; family Vibrionaceae; genus Vibrio; species Vibrio sp. 5S239. Next base: position 137,918 of record NZ_JBGOOM010000003.1, read on the forward strand.
GCTAGAATCGATCTCGCGGTTACTTTCTTGCCAACAAGAGACATCCTATCCCTTAAGCTTATACATTATAGGTATCCATCAATAAATTGTAGTGCTCCTTGGAACGCAAACGGTTTGTATCTCAAAAAAACATTCTAGACCCATTTTCGACTCCAAGCATTCACTCATGTTAGTACTCAAAATCACTAGGCCTAAAAACAAAAAAGCCCCGCAGCAATTTCTTGCTACGGGGCGATATTATGATGGCGTCTATATATCTATTTCTAACTAATTAGAAAGACAGGAAGAAGCCAGCAATTGTTGCTGCCATCAGGTTAGATAGAGTACCAGCAATTACCGCTTTAACACCCATACGTGCGATGTCGTGGCGACGGCTTGGTGCAATACCACCTAGACCACCTAGAAGAATCGCAATTGAAGAAAGGTTTGCGAAACCACATAGTGCGAATGCGATGATAGCTTGAGTCTTCTCAGACATCACTTGACCAGTTGCTGCAACAACTTGAGCGTTCTCACCAACATATGGTACGAAGTTCAGGTATGCAACGAATTCGTTAACAACCGTTTTCTGACCAATGAAAGAACCAGCTATAGTTGCTTCTTCCCATGGAACGCCGATGATGAATGCTAGCGGTGCAAAGATCCAACCTAAAAGAAGTTCTAGAGTTAGATTTTCCATACCGAACCAACCACCGATGCCACCTAGCATACCGTTGATTAGAGCAATCAGACCGATGAATGCTAGTAGCATAGCACCAACGTTAAGCGCTAGTTGTAGGCCAACTGATGCACCACCTGCTGCTGCGTCGATAACATTCGCAGGTTTGTCATCACCACCGTCTATATCATCAGCGATGTTATCGTCTGGTGTGTCTGTTTCTGGCTTGATGATTTTAGCGAATAGTAGACCACCAGGTGCTGCCATAAATGACGCTGCAACAAGGTACTCTAGAGGTACACCCATAGATGCGTAACCTGCTAGTACACCACCCGCTACAGAAGCCAAACCACCACACATTACTGCGAATAGTTCAGAGTTAGTCATTTTAGGAACAAATGGACGAACAACTAAAGGTGCTTCAGTTTGACCAACGAAGATGTTTGCTGCTGCAGACATAGACTCGGCGCGAGAAGTACCTAGAGCTTTCTGAAGACCACCACCAAGCACTTTGATTACAACTTGCATTATACCAATGTAGTAAAGTACAGAGATAAGTGCAGAGAAGAAAATCAGAGTCGGTAGAACTTGGAAAGCAAAGATGAAACCGATACCGTCAACTGAGAAGTTAACTAGGCTGCCGAATAGGAAACCAGTACCGTCTTTACCATAGTCGATCACGTTTGCTACACCAGCAGAGAAACCTGCAAGTAGATCACGACCCCAAGGGATGTAAAGTACGAATGCACCAAGTGCGAATTGGATAGCGAAAGCACCACCCACGGTTCTTAGATTAATAGCTTTGCGATTGTCAGATAGTAGTACTGCGATTGCAATCAGTGCAACCATTCCGACGAGGCTCATAAACAGGCTCATAGTTTATGACTTCCTTATTAGTTATTTATTGGCGTGTTACAAAATGGGGCTATAAAGCGGAGGCAATTATACTCATGCGACCACTAATAAAGTAATGCCGCCCTCACACTTTCGTATAAGATTTATGTATCATTCACACACAAATGTGAGGAAAATCACGATATAAGTGTAATTCGCGCAAACGATAAACAAAAACTTTCGATTTTACTCACGTATACCGAATGCAAGATGGCTATTTTTCCAAACCTGTGCTGCAATCGATTGCTTTGATTCTTTTCTGATCAAAAAAAGCGCATTTGATATCGTAACTAAATGTTTGGAATGATTAACACCTCCTTGATTACCATACGTTGGCATGTCCGGAGCATCAGTTTCCAACACCAAGTATTCTAGAGGCAGTTTTGCGATGGTTGTACGCGTTTTTTGTGCTCTTGGGTAAGTAATCGTTCCACCAACACCAATATAGAAACCGAGCTTAATCCACGCCAAAGCTTGCTGTTCGCTCCCTGAAAAACCATGAATTACCCCACCCAAAGTGAACCTTTGTTGTTTCAATAGTTCAATTAATCGGTTGTAAGACTTTCTCTCGTGGATAATTAAAGGCAACTCGAACTCCTTAGCAAGCTCGATTTGCTGAACGAAAAAGCGCTCTTGTTTCTCTCGATCTACATCCACAAAAAAGTCGAGTCCGCACTCACCTATCGCAACACATTGATTTGACCTTAAAGAGAGCAACTGGCGAAGCTCTGAAAACTGATTGTCATCAGCTTGGTCCAAGAAGTAAGGATGGAAACCTAAAGCGTAATAAACATTAGGATGAGCTTGAGCGATTTCATCAATCTTCCTCCAGTTACTCTGACCAATAGAAGGAATGAGTAGCTTCCCGACGTGTGCTTGTTTCGCTTCTTGCAGGTAACCGTCAATACTGTGCTCAAGTACAAAACCTTGGCCAAAGGCTTCAAAGTCCGCATGGCAATGAGTGTCAAACAACGGAAAACTACTTAATTCCTTTGTCATCTTTCCTAATCTCTGCATGTTGTCCTTGAGGTTCACGGCGATAGGCCACACAGCTGCGCTTATTCTCTGGCGTTAAACCAAGTTCTTCGCACCACTTATCGTATTTCTTAACCCAAGCTTTTATCCAACTGAACATAATTGCCTCTAATCTCAGCCTCTAAACCTTAAATAAAACGCATAAAAAAACGCCTACTGCAGAACAATAGACGTTTTTGTTTAACTCGAATAGAGTACTGAGAAATTAGTGTTCACGCGTCGCTCTGAATTGAACGTCAGGGAAACGTTCAGACGCTAGGTTCAAATTCACCATAGTTGGTGCAATGTAAGATAGGTTATCACCACCATCTAACGCTAGGTTAGATTGGTTCTTACGCTTGAATTCTTCCAGTTTCTTATCGTCGTCACACTCAACCCAACGAGCGGTTGCAACGTTAATGCCTTCATAGATAGCTTCTACGTTGTATTCCGCTTTCAAGCGCGCCACAACTACGTCAAACTGAAGGACACCAACCGCACCAACGATCAGGTCGTTGTTCTGCATAGGACGGAATACTTGTACTGCACCCTCTTCTGAAAGCTGAACTAGGCCTTTTAGAAGTTGCTTCTGCTTTAACGGATCACGTAGACGAATACGACGAAATAGTTCTGGCGCAAAGTTTGGAATACCAGCGAACTTTAGGCTTTCACCTTGCGTAAAGGTGTCACCAATCTGAATTGTGCCGTGGTTATGTAGACCGATAATGTCTCCAGCATACGCTTTCTCAGCTCGCGCACGGTCTCCCGCCATGAAGGTTACCGCATCAGAGATGCTTACATTCTTACCAGTACGAACATGATTCATTTTCATACCTTGGTTGTAAGTACCCGATACGATACGCATAAATGCGATACGGTCACGGTGTTTAGGATCCATGTTTGCTTGGATCTTAAATACGAAACCAGAAAACTTCTCTTCTGTCGCAACAACATCACGCTCGTTCGCTTGACGAGTTTGAGGGCCTGGAGCCCACTCAGTTAAGCCATCTAACATGTGGTCAACACCAAAGTTACCCAGAGCAGTACCGAAGTAAACCGGCGTCAGTTCACCAGCAAGGAACAACTCATGATCAAACTCAGGGCACGCACCGATAACAAGCTCTAGCTCTTCACGTACGCTTTCCGCAAGATCATCACCTACCGCTTCATTGAGCTCAGGGTTATCTAGACCTTTGATGATACGCACTTCTTGAATCTCATGACCGTGGCCAGATTCGTACAAGATCGTTTCATCACGATGAATATGGTAAACACCTTTGAACTCTTTACCACAACCAATTGGCCATGAGATTGGAGAACAAGCCATACCTAGCTCGCTTTCCACTTCATCAAGCACTTCCATTGGGTCACGAACGTCACGGTCAAGTTTGTTCATAAAAGTGACGATTGGCGTATCACGCAGACGAGTGACTTCCATCAGTTTACGAGTACGATCTTCGACACCTTTCGCGGCATCGATAACCATCAAACAAGAGTCAACCGCAGTTAGGGTACGGTACGTATCTTCCGAGAAATCTTCGTGCCCTGGAGTATCGAGTAGGTTTACTAGGCAATCATTGTATGGGAATTGCATTACCGACGTAGTTACCGAGATACCACGTTCTTTTTCCATCTCCATCCAGTCAGATTTAGCGTGCTGGTTAGAGCCACGGCCTTTTACGGTACCCGCTTTCTGAATCGCGTTTCCGAATAAAAGAACTTTTTCAGTAATCGTGGTTTTACCCGCATCCGGGTGAGAGATAATCGCAAACGTTCTACGTTTGCTCACTTCTTGTTGGAAAGACATAGTCGCCCTTTGCTGATCTAAAGCGTAAAAAGGGCAAGTAGATAATACTTGCCCTTGAATTCTGTGTGCGGATTATACAGAAAGCGTGTCACTTTCTAAAGAGTCAGTTTACACCCTATTTTGTGGCTAATTCTGTGGTTAATTATCTAGTCGGCTAAAAGACGTAGCATGACTAGCTAAAGGCCATAAAAAGATAGCTCATAATGATCGCATCTTCGTTGCCTTGCTTGGTTGGGTAATAGTTACGACGACGGTCAACTTCATTAAAGCCAGCCTTCTCGTAAAGATTAAACGCATTCACATTACTTTCGCGAACTTCCAGCCAAGCACTTTCAGCGTCAGCTTGTTCACACATATCAAGGAAATGTTCGGTTAACGCTTTCCCATACCCTTTGCCTTGTTGGCTTGGGTCGACAGCAATATTAAGTAGCGTGACTTCACCAACGATATTCTGCGCGAAGAAATACCCAACCACTTGTCCATCGACTTCAAGTACATGGTGGCAAGCACCTCGGCTTTCGAGGTCTCGAATCATCGTTTCAGACCAAGGATGAGAATGCGCGGCCTGCTCTATCTGCCAAATGGCGTCTAGGTGTTGTTCTGAAGTGGGTAAAAATTGATTAGTCATAAGCACAAATTTGTTGCCATAAGTCGCGGCGGTGTTGGTTATTACCATTGATGTCAGACAGTAATGGCGATTGTAATGTTTTTGCTTTCAGCTCTTGGGCAGACTCACAACCCGCAAACCACACCCATTCAACATCACCGAGTTCGATAGAAGATAGATGTAGAGGCTGAATATGTAAGGCTTGAGATAAGTCGAGCTTGATGCTTTTGAGTACACGCTCAAACATCACGGCAAGGTCTTCCTGAGGCTTTTCAGGCGAAACTAACAGTAACTTGCAGTCGCTCGATAGCGGAACCAATTCAGATTCATAACCCGCCAAACGCTCTGGATGGCTAAGCTCCCATTGGCTAATGTCCATCTCTTGCAGGTATTGTGCGTGTGTTTGTGGCATATCTAGCGGTATAACCTTAGGTTGATGTTGGTTGCTTATCAGAGCAAACTTAAAAAGAGCTCATCAGAGCTGGGCTGATACTAACAAAAAATAAAGGAGCATCAAGCTCCTTTATTTAGACTAAATCAGTTTGCATCATGTTACGTGGTAAATCAGCTTATAAGTCGTTGAACTCAGGACTGTAAGCAATTTCACCGGAATGACCAGTAAGCACACCTTCAACTAACTCGATAGCTTGGAAAGCACCTTTAGGCACATCCCAAGTACAGCTCAGTCCAAACTCACTCGCCGCCTTAAAACCAAAGCGGCCGTAATAAGCAGGATCACCAAGCACAACACAGGCTGGGTAGCCGAAATCCATCAAAGTAGAGAAAGCATCTTCAACCAATGATTTAGCTATGCCTTGGTTGCGGAACTCTTCTTTCACAGCAAGCGGCGCTAGTCCCTGCCAGTTATGATCGTCACCATCAAGAGTGGTAGGGCTAAACATCAGGTGACCAACCACTTCGCCTTCATCAGAACAAGCCACCAGCGATAGCGTTAAATGACTATTCTCACGTAAGCTCATAACCAAATTAGCTTCTGCATCTGTTTCAAAAACAGATTTCAACAGACGATCAATGACAAGTATATCTGCCGGTGCTTCAGTTCGAATAAGCATTCATTACCTCACTTTGTGTATCTGGGGATTGTACTCCCTTCTGCACAAAATCAGCTAATTGATTTAACAAAGTTTTCATAGGAATCGGCAATAAATCTAAATCTACGCTATCCATCAAGTTTTTAATCTCTAAACCGAGCTCAGTATCGCCCTCAATAGACAATCGACGTTGGAAGAAAAGTGTATCTGGGTCTTCTTTACGACCAGCAATCAACACAAGATCGTTCAGGTTTCCGCTAAAGCTTACATCTTCAGTCACGGCTTTATCAGCTACAACTAGTTGCTCATTTTTATAGCTAATATGCCAACTTAACCCCAAATCTATTATTGAGACTTTAAGCCACTTGTTTTCTAAGAACTCAAAGTCACCATCTTCCAAAGACTCCTTAAATACACTTTTCATTGCTTCTAATAAGACTGTTTTTTGTACTATTCTAGGCAATAACTGGACTGGAGATCGCAAAATTGATGCGGCATTTTGAACTAGTTGAGTGCGAATCTTGTTTATCACGTGACTTATCCGTAACTTTGTCAATAATATGGAATGCATCATAAATGATGCTAAGAACTCAGTTACTGTTATGTATCAATTTTGCGCCCCTTTGGTGCAAGAGCTTTGATATATTGAGAATCGTGGTATAAGTTATAGTAATTGAGTTAACAAAATACAGCAGCTCGCTGATCTCACAAGTTAATACGAACGATAAAAAAAGCTATGAGTATCTAACTATAGTGAATATTTAAGCTCTTGGAGAATTGGTAGTACTTTGATGCCTCCCCAGCAACTACAACATTGGTTTACCCAGCTAACAGCAAACAGTCCGTTCTTTTTTGCCGTTCTTGATGCTCAACATAATTATTTTATGGTTAATGAGCGTTACTGTGATATTGCAGGTTTAAATCAAGCAGAGCTTGTCGGCATGAATGATCGCCAAACCTTAGGCGAACAATTTTACCAACACCTGAAACCTTATTACGAGCGTGCATTCAATGGTGAAAAAATTGAAGCCGAAATCACTCTCAACGAAACCGACCTCGATACCAGTCTTTATTTCAGCCTTTCTCCTCTGACAAATGGTAACAAAATCGACTACATCGTTTTTCATGCCTTCGATACATCAGAAAACCAAGTGCTTGTTCGCTCTTTAGAAGAATCCGAAGCAAAATTTCACAAGCTATCTCAACTGCTCCCTGACGGGTTATTGCTAGTCGAAAGCGACTACATTTTATCATCAAATCCAGCGGCAGCACGCTTGCTTGGTTTCAACTCCACTACTGAGTTGATTGGTGAGGAGTTAGGTCGCTTATTTATCGATGAACAAACCAAAACCGTCTTTAATAATAGGCTGAGCTCTATTATTACCGAGTCTGGTTTGGTTTGCTTAACGGGAGCCAGATGCGGTTTTGAACGTAAGGTACAACTGCATATTGATTCTACTGCCGTTCTTGGAAGCAGCACCCAGCTAGTGCTTATCCAAGACGCACAAGATACCGCAAAACAGTTTGCACCCGCTAACAGTGAAGATGCCTACATAGATGCACTGACCAAGCTCTACAACCGAGTTGGGTTTACCAAGCGTCTTGAGCAGTTCATTCACAATGAAACGCCTGTGGTGATGCTCTACTTAGACATTGATAACTTTAAAAATATTAATGACTCACTCGGTCACCACATTGGTGACAGAGTGATTAAAGAGGTCGCCTCACGTCTTAAACGCTTACTGCCTCGTAAAGCCGTTATTGGGCATTTAGGCGGGGATGAGTTTGGTATTATCCTCCCAGAGCCTGAACATCAGCAAACGCCTGAAATGCTCGCTGAAAAAATCATTTCCTTGATCAATCAACCCTTCGATCTTCACCATTTCAGCAAACGCTTAGCCTGTTCGATTGGTAGTGTGAGCTTCCCTAAAGATGGTACAGACGCACGTATCTTGCTACAAAATGCCGACACGGCAATGTACGAAGCCAAAGATCGTGGTCGTAATCGCCTGATTAAGTTCAACGAACAGATGAACAAAGAAGCGCGTATGCGACTGTGGCTTGAGATAGAGCTGCAAAAAGCACTGCAACAAAATGGACTCGAGGTTTGGTATCAGCCGAAAGTGAATGCACGAGATTTCACCATCAACGGCGCAGAAGCTCTGGTTCGTTGGAAGCACCCTGTTGAAGGCTACATCAGCCCTGCCGCATTTATCCCAGTTGCGGAACGTGCAGGTCTTATCGAACAACTTGGTCGTGTGGTAATGCGTGAGGTATTTGCGACAGTTAAGCGTTGGAAGATGCAAGGCATCCTCCCAGGTCGCGTTGCAATCAACCTTTCTCCAGAACAGTTTGGTAACCCAAAACTGATTGATTACGTTGAAAAATTACTGCGCTCTACAGAGCTAGACCCAAGCGCGATTACGTTTGAGTTGACCGAAAGTGCAGTAATGAGCGATAGTGAACACACACTGCAGATGCTCAATGCAATTAAGAAACTTGGCTTTGCGTTATCTATCGATGATTTTGGTACCGGTTACTCTTCACTGTCTTACCTTGCTCGCTTCCCAATTGATGAGCTTAAGATAGACCGTGCTTTCATCTCTGACATCGATACCCTACCAAAACAAATCACCGTAATTGAAAACATCATCAACCTAGGTAAATCTCTCGATTTAACCGTGGTTGCAGAAGGTGTCGAAACCAGTGAGCAAGCGACTCTGCTGTCTAATCTCAACTGTAGTTCGATTCAAGGTTTCCACTTCTACCGCCCGCAACCGAAACAAGATGTCGAAGAGTTGTTTGCCCAAAACCGCCGTCATAAGAATTAATTAGACGATTCGAAACGCTTCCCTTTTAGAGATAAACCAACATACACAGTGCTCACTCGTCAGTACCTCAAACGGAGTAAAAGCAGATTTATCCATCTAAACCTGCCTTACATCAATTCTGTCATTCATAATTCTTCATAAAATGCTCACCTCAACTTAATTCTACTGGTAGTGAGCAAATGGAACTCTTATGCCCAGCGGGTAACTTACCTGCTTTGAAAACCGCTATTGATTGTGGTGCGGATGCTGTCTATATCGGATTCAAAGACGATACCAATGCCCGACACTTTGCAGGCCTAAACTTTGCGGGTAAAAAGCTCGATCGTGCTGTGCAGTATGTGCATGACCACAACAAAAAAATTCATGTTGCCCTAAACACATTTGCTCACCCAAATGGCTTCGACCGTTGGACCAATGCCGTAGACAACGCTGCTGCACTGGGTGTTGATGCGCTGATCATCGCAGATATAGCCCTGCTCGAGTACGCGGCAAACAAATACCCAGAGTTAGAGCTTCATCTATCAGTACAAGCATCAGCGACCAATGCGGCGGCTATCGACTTCTACCACAAAAACTTCAACGTTAAGCGTGTGGTGTTACCGCGTGTATTATCGATTCATCAGGTCAAACAGCTTTCTCGTAATATCACTTCTGACGTTGACCTTGAAGTCTTCGCTTTTGGTAGCTTGTGCATCATGGCAGAAGGCCGTTGCTACCTCTCTTCATACATGACAGGCGAATCACCAAATACTGTTGGTGCTTGTTCTCCGGCGAAATACGTTCGCTGGCAAGAAACAGAAACCGGTCTAGAGTCTCGTTTGAACGAAATCCTTATCGATAAGTACGAAGCAGGTGAAAACGCAGGTTACCCAACGCTGTGTAAAGGCCGCTTTGAAGCCGAGATCGATGGTGAACGTAAGCGCTATCACGCACTTGAAGAGCCAACCAGCCTCAACACGCTATCTATGTTGCCTGAGCTTTTCGCGGCGAATGTTGCCTCAGTGAAGATTGAAGGTCGCCAACGTAGCCCTGCTTATGTTGAACAAGTCACTCGCACTTGGCGCGCGGCCATCGATCGCTACTTAGCGAACCCAGAACAATACCAAGTGGAACAAGCTTGGAATGCGACACTGGCGAATGTATCGGAAGGTACACAAACCACGCTTGGCGCTTATCACCGTAAATGGCAATAGAGCCAAATGGAGAACTCAATGAAATACGCATTAGGCCCTCTACTTTATTTTTGGCCAAAACAAGACGTTGAAAGCTTCTATGAGCAAGCTAAATCAAGCTCTGCTGATATCATCTACCTAGGTGAAGCTGTGTGCTCAAAGCGTCGTGAGATGAAAGCGAAACATTGGATGGGCATAGCTAAAGAGCTGTCTGCTTCCGGTAAGCAAGTGGTGCTGTCGACCATGGCATTGCTCGAAGCGCCAAGCGAAGTCAACATCATGAAGAAGTACATCGATAATGGTGACTTTGCGATAGAAGCCAATGATGTATCTGCAATTCAACTGGCCAGCGAAAGCAAAGTGCCTTTCGTAGTTGGCCCTGCAGTAAACACCTACAACGCACGCACGCTGAACCTGTTCTTGAAACAAGGTATGACACGTTGGTGTATGCCAGTTGAGCTTTCTCGCGAATGGCTAAGCAACGTAATGACCCAGTGCGAAGAGCTAAATATCCGTAACAAGTTCGAAGTTGAAGTGTTTAGCCACGGCTACCTGCCACTTGCTTACTCGGCACGCTGCTTTACCGCTCGCGCTGAAAACAAAGCTAAAGACGATTGCGAAACCTGCTGTATCAAGTACCCAACAGGACTACAAGTAGAAAGCCAAGAAGGCCAATCAGTATTCAACCTTAATGGCATCCAGACGCAATCAGGCTACTGCTACAACCTAGTCAATGATTTGCCAAATATGCACGACTTAGTTGATGTGGTTCGTTTAAGCCCACTCGGTATCGATACCTTCTCTGAAATCAATAACTTCAGAGCGAACGAGCAAGGTCAAAAACCGATGAAGATTGAAAGTCGCCAATGTAATGGTTACTGGCATCAGCTTGCAGGTTTAGACGTTAAGAACATCTAGTTCCTCGCATTGAACTAACCAGAAACAGATACAAAAAAGGTCTAGCATTCGCTAGACCTTTTTAATTCGACTTAAGAAACGCGACCTATGCCGCCGCGGTTTCCATCGGTGAGGCATCGAGCTTCTTTAAGTCTTTGTAGAGCATCACCATCACCACAACACTTAGCGCGATGTTAGACAGTGGGTACGCAATCCAGATCCCCGGTACACCATACAACTTAGGCATAATGTACAAGAAAGGTAACTGGATCAGCATATTGCCTATCGTTACAAACATCGCCTTGCTGCCCTTGTTCACTGCCTGATAGTAAGCACCTGCTACTACCAAGAAGCCATCCAGCGCCAGTGCAAACATGTGAAGTCGAATACCCAACACGGTGTACTCTACTAGCTGAGGTTCGTCTGAGTTAAATACTGATACAAACTCACGTGGGAACGCGTTCAGAAGCAGCACGAACGCCACACCAATCAATACCGAACTCATCATCGCTATCTTAAGTAACTTACGGATGTTCGCTTGGTTACGCGCACCATGGTTGTAGCTCACCAATGGTTGCATACCGTTGGCGATACCTTCAGCCGTGAGGTAGTAAACCGTCACGATGTAGCCCAAAATCGCGTAAGCGCCAATCATTAACTGGTCGCCATATTGAGAGAACAACGCATTGTGCAGCGCCACTATCATCGAACCATAAGCGTACATAAAGAAGCTTGATGTACCAATCGCGAAGATTTGTGGAATCACATCCAACTTCAGTCTCAACTCATTCCAACGTAAACGTAGGTTTGCTCGACGTGAGAAGAAGTAAGCCAAGCCAAGGCCCGTTACCACAAACTGGGCAATCGCTGTTGCTAATGCTGCGCCCATCAACTCCCAACCATAGAGCGCGATAAACAGGTAATCGAGTACGATGTTAATCACCGCACCAACGATCATCAGTATCGTCGCTAAGTTCGGGCTGTCATCGTTGCGCAGTAAAAACGGCATCGCAATGGAACCTAGCGTGAAGACACTAGCACCAATCAGAATGTGTAAGTACTGCAGGCCAAGCTCATACACTCGCCCTTCAGCGCCCTGCCAAAGCAAGAAGTTATCAGCAAACAAAAACAACAATGCAGAGACAATAGGCGTTATCGCCAACAGCAAGGTTAAGCCCGTTGCTAAGATCTGCTTAGCGCCTTGAGTATCTTTTTCACCTTGGCGAATCGAGACAAGCGCACCTGTACCCACACCCACCAACATACCAATACCGAGAATCGAACCAATCACAGGCCACGCAACATTGATACCTGCAAGTCCATCAGCCCCCACATAGCGCCCAATGAAGATGCCATCCACCACTTGGTACAGGCCATTAACCAACATGGCCGCCACGGTAGGGATTGTGTATCGCCAAAACTGGCGACTAATTGAGTTACTCATTTCTTACTCTACTTTCATTTGTGAGTCGCATACCAACGAGATATGACTCGAAAAATTAGTTAACAAGGCTAACTAAATATCTAAATTATTTACTTCAAAGCTTTATTTAATAATAGGTTTAGCTGCTGAGATTCTTGCTCAGACAAACGACTTTCCAGTATCTGTGCCATGACCTGATAGATCTTACTTTCTTCTTCCAAGCCAACTTCCGCTTTACTGGTCAGTACCACTAACTTAGATCTCGCATCTTCGAGCGAAGCTTTACGCTCCACAAGCCCCTTTCTCTCTAGCCTTTGAACCATAGTGGTTGCTGAAGGCTTGGTCACCTGCATCTCAATCGCCAGGTCAGTCAATCGGATCGGTTCAGGAGAGGCTTGTATGACCTTCAAATAGTCATACTCATTGAAGCTCAATTGACAAATAGGATCTTCATTTACCTGAGTGCGCCATATCTTAGAGGCGAAGCGCTCAATCTTTTCTAAATTCTGGTTCAGCATACTCACCTAATCAAAGAATAGCATTTAGTTAGCAAGACTAACTATTTTAGTATTGTTTAAATAAAAAGCAATCAAAACGAGATGAAGATCATAAAAATGAGCATAAAAAAACCGCTGACAGGCAGCGGCTTTTCGGAATCAAAATGTGTTGCTTACTTAGCATTAGCTTCTTCTTCGGCCTCAGCCAGCTTAACTTGCGCTAAGTGCTCAGCTTTAAGCGTGGTGAAGATACGGCTTAACTCTAAGAAAGAGTAACGATGTTCTACGTATTCATACACGTTAAAAGAAACCGCTAACTTGTACAAAGAGATAGCATTCGCGTAGTCACCATTCATATGGTAACGCTTAGCAAGATAGAAGTACGTCTCTGTTAGGCGCTGCGCTAGTAACGTGTTATCACGAGTACCGGTTAAGATCGCCTTGAAAGCCTGCTCTTCAGTAATGTCATCAAGCATAATCGCGACTAATACCCAGCCCCACTGCTCATCACGGCTCTCGTAACGTTTTTGCAAATCAAGCTTAGCTTGCTCTGGCGTTAGCTCATGCTGAATGATGTACAACCACAGAGCGCGAAACGGATCGCTAGGGTCATCGGCGTAGTGCTTCATCATCTCTTCATTGGCTAAGTCGTAACGCTCGCCATAGTAAAGCGCGATAGAGCGGTTTCTTTCTGCGTAAGAGTTTGCAGGATCAAGCTCTAACGTAGAATCAAAAGATTCATAAGCGGCATCAAACTCCCCTACCTGTGTAAAGTAAACACCCAAAAGATTGAAGATATCAGGTTGAGCAGGGTTCAATGAAAGAGACTGGTTGAAATCAAGACGCGCGAGATCACGCAGGCCAACACTGTCGTAGTAGTTACCTCGTTCAAACAGCATCTTAGCTCGAACTTCATCGTTCAAATCTGGGCGCTGTAATAACTGACTAAGACGTGCAATTTGAACTTCTTGCTGAACGCTTGGTTGCAGTGGCACAGCCATCGGTGGATAAACCCAACGTGAGTTGTTATCTGATGTTGTCGCACAACCTGTTAGTACAAGCAGTAAACACATACTCGCGGTTTGAAACCATTTCACAAATAATTACTCCTGTTATGACCGCAATAAAAAAAGGGGAGCGATATGCTCCCCTTTATAACATGCTTTTTTACCAATGGGTTAGAAATCACTAAAAAGCGATATCACCATCGACACACTGAGAATTACTCAGCAGCAGGTGCTTCGCCTTCAGCTGGCGTTTCAACTGCTTCTTTCATGCTTAGACGTACACGGCCTTGACGGTCAATTTCAAGAACCTTAACTGGTACTTCTTGACCTTCAGTTAGGTAGTCAGACACTTTCTCAACGCGCTTGTCAGCGATTTGAGAGATGTGTACTAGACCATCTTTACCTGGAAGGATAGTAACGAATGCACCGAAGTCAGCTAGACGAGCAACTTTACCTTGGTAAATGCGGCCAACTTCAACTTCAGCAGTGATCTCTTCGATACGACGGATAGCTTCTTTAGCAGCTGCGCCTTCAGTAGCAGCAATCTTGATTGTGCCATCGTCTTCGATTTCGATTGTAGTACCCGTTTCTTCACAAAGAGCACGGATAACTGCGCCGCCTTTACCGATAACATCTTTGATCTTATCAGAGCTGATTTTCATTGTGTGGATACGTGGAGCGAATTCAGAGATATCTTCACGAGCACCAGAGATAGCTTCATCCATTACAGAAAGGATGTGCTTACGTGCACCTTGCGCTTGGTTAAGTGCAATTTGCATGATCTCTTTAGTGATACCTTCGATCTTGATGTCCATTTGAAGTGCAGTGATACCAGCGTTAGTACCTGCTACTTTAAAGTCCATATCACCTAGGTGATCTTCGTCGCCAAGGATGTCAGAAAGAACAACGAAATCGTCGCCTTCTTTAACAAGACCCATTGCGATACCCGCAACAGAAGCTTTGATTGGAACACCAGCATCCATAAGCGCTAGAGATGTACCACATACAGAAGCCATTGAAGAAGAACCGTTAGATTCTGTGATTTCCGATACAACACGAACTGTGTATGGGAATTCTTCAACAGAAGGCATTACTGCTTGGATACCACGTTTAGCAAGCTTACCGTGACCAATTTCACGACGCTTAGGAGAACCAACGAAACCAGTTTCACCTACACAGTATGGAGGGAAGTTGTAGTGTAGAAGGAAGTTGTCTTTCTTCTCACCCATTAGGCTGTCGATGATTTGAGCATCACGTTGTGTGCCAAGCGTTGCAGTAACAAGTGCTTGAGTTTCACCACGAGTGAATAGAGAAGAACCGTGTGTACGTGGAAGAACACCAGTACGTACGTCTAGCGCACGAACCATGTCTTTTTCACGGCCATCGATACGTGGGTTACCAGCGATGATGCGGCTACGTACTACGTTTTTCTCTAGAGAACCAAGCATGCCGCGGATTTCGCGCTCATCTAGGTTTTCGTCTTGTGCAATTAGAGCTTCAACAACGTCGTTCTTGATTGCGCCAACTTGCTCGTAACGCGCCATTTTTTCAGTGATCTGGTACGCGTCGGATAGACGAGTTTCAGCAAGTTCAGCAACTTGAGCTTTAAGCTCAGTGTTAACTGCTGGTGCTTCCCAGTTCCAAGCTGGAGTTGCGACTTCAGCAGCAAACTCGTTGATTGCTTTGATTACAACTTGTTGTTGGTCGTGACCGTAAACAACCGCTGAAAGCATTTCTTCTTCAGATAGGTTATCTGCTTCAGATTCAACCATAAGTACTGCGCCTTCTGTACCAGACACAACTAGGTCTAATTTAGAGTTTTCAAGCTCAGTATTTGATGGGTTAAGAACAAGTTCGCCGTCGATGTGACCAACACGTGCAGCACCGATAGGACCATTGAATGGAGCACCAGAGATAGCAAGTGCAGCAGACGTTGCGATCATAGTGATCATGTCTGGGTTTACGTCAGGGTTGATAGAAACAACCGTAGCGATAACTTGAACTTCGTTTTTAAACGCACTTGGGAAAAGTGGACGAATTGGACGGTCAATAAGACGAGCAGTTAGCGTTTCACCTTCAGATGGACGACCTTCACGCTTGAAGAAACCACCAGGGATTTTACCCGCAGCGTATGTACGCTCTTGGTAGTTAACTGTTAGAGGGAAGAAATCTTGACCCGCAACAGCTTCTTTCTTAGCAACAACAGAAACGAATACTGATGTATCGTCCATCGTTGCCATTACAGCAGCAGTAGCTTGACGTGCCATTACGCCCGTCTCTAGAGTAACGGTGTGGTTACCGTACTGGAACGATTTTACAACTGGTTTTTCAAACATTGTATATCCTTAGCTCTAAAGTCATAACTTTAGATTAAGTGAATAATGACTCAAGATATTACCAATCGCGACTAGTGAAAAGGGACTTAGGATGGTGACTCTTTGTATGTGTTCATACGCCGAATTAAAACCAAATCCGCCTTTGAATAGTCGCGACCTATTGGCCGACATCTGTGACTGTAATCTCTTGAGAGGGTTGATTGCCAAACGTTGAAAACGCTTTAGCCGGGCGTAGTATAAACTATTTTTATTAGGAGATATATTTCCTATCAGAAAAAGCCAGATGATATTCTGAGCATCTGGCCAAACATTTTCTTACAGACACAAAAAAAGGAGCACAAATGCTCCTTTTCTTCAAACTGTCTTCGCAGACATCGCTATTAGCGACGTAGGCCTAGACGCTTGATTAGGTCTTGGTAACGAGCAAGGTTTTTGCCTTTCAAGTAATCAAGAAGCTTACGACGGCTAGAAACCATACGTAGTAGACCACGACGGCTGTGGTGATCGTGTTTGTGTGCTTTGAAGTGACCTTGTAGGTGGTTGATAGAAGCAGTAAGTAGTGCTACTTGTACTTCTGGTGAACCTGTGTCGCCTTCAGATTGTGCGTATTCTGCAACGATTGCTGCTTTAGTTTCTGCATTCAGAGACATAATTCTCTCCTGATAAGAGTAAGTTTATATTTGTAGCAGCCAATCTCTGATTCAGCCGCTACGCGAGCCGAGGATTATAGGGAAGTTTGTCAGTTGGTGCAATAACAATCGAACCCATTAAAAACAAAAAAGCGAACCACCTATATTAGGCGTTCGCTTTCTATTTTATTTGCTCGTTTTTCAAGAAAAACTACTAAGGTCTGACGCGACTTAATCGCTACGCTTGTGGCTCTTCATCTCTGAAAACAACCAAACGCTTCGGTGCAACTCGGCCATCTTCAGCAATCTGAGCAACGCCAACAAACAGCTTCTCTTCACCACTGGTCATTCGAACCGTGCCTTCAGTTGGCGATCCAGAAACCTGAACGGGCATACCGTGCTGGACTAAGTCAGTCAGTTCCGCATTCAAATTTACTTCTGGTAAGTCTTCAACAGCAGTGTCCATTGGCATCAGCAGTGGATCAAGCAATTCTTTAGGGGCAACTTCTTGCGCCTGTGCTTGCTCTAGGATCTCGTTTAACTGCTCCAAAGTCACCATACGCTCATAGGGGTACTTTGCTACACCAGTGCGACGAAGCATGGTCACGTGAGCACCACAACCTAACATTTCACCAAGATCGTCGGTAATTGTGCGAATGTAAGTGCCTTTCGAACAATGTACTTCCATTTCAACTTCATCACCTTCAAAGCGAAGCAGTTCAATAGAGTAAACCGTGATCTTACGAGACTCTCGAGGCACTTCAATGCCTGCGCGAGCATATTCGTACAAAGGCTTACCTTGATACTTCAATGCTGAGAACATTGATGGGATTTGGTCAGTTTCACCTTTGAAGCTTGCAATGCAACGCTCAAGCTGCTCTTGACTCACATTCACTTCACGCGTTTCAACTACTTCACCATCAGAATCTGAGGTGTTGGTGCGCTCACCAAGCTTGGCTATCACTACGTAGCGCTTGTCAGAATCTAGCAGAAACTGAGAAAACTTCGTTGCTTCGCCAAGACAAATTGGCAGCATACCAGTCGCAAGAGGATCCAGAGCACCGGTGTGCCCTGCTTTCTCTGCAAAGTAAATACGTTTTACTTTTTGCAGTGCATCATTAGATGAAATACCTGTCGGCTTATCTAACAGAATTACCCCGTTAATTGGGCGACCTTTACGACGGCGAGCCATTACTCTTCGTCCTTAGACTGAGTTTCGTCAGTACGACCAGCTTCTTCTTGCTTACGCTTGTCGTCACTTAGTACTTCACTCACTAAGTTAGACATGCGCATGCCTTCAACCAAAGTGTTGTCGTAAGTAAAGCGAACTTCAGGTGTTAAGCGGTGACGAATACGTTTACCTAGCATCATACGTACTGGTACTTCGTGCTCTTTAAGCGCAGCTAAACAAGATTCAGGTGTCTGCTCACCGATACATAGGAAAGTCACGAACACCTTTGCGTAAGCAAGGTCACGAGACACTTCTACGTCTGAAATCGTTACCATACCGATACGTGAGTCACGAACTTCACGTTGTAGGATAAGAGCAAGTTCTTTTTGAAGCTGCTGGGACACACGTTGTGTGCGGCTAAATTCTTTTGACATTTTCTTTTCTCACTTAGAAAGATGGGGGGCTTGGTAATTACCAGCCCCCCATGGTGTATTCAACAACCGATTACTTATTACCTTTACTAGTAGTAATGTTAGTAACCTTAGTCAATATGTCGAGTCGTACAGACTGATTAGTCTAGAGTACGTTTAACCTCAACGATTTCGAATACTTCGATCTGGTCACCAACGCGAACGTCGTTGTAGTTCTTAACGCCGACACCACACTCGTAACCATTCTTAACTTCTTGAACGTCATCTTTAAAGCGACGAAGTGACTCTAGTTCACCTTCGTAGATAACAACGTTTTCACGAAGTACACGGATTGGGTTGCTACGCTTAATCGTACCTTCAGTAACGATACAACCAGCGATTGCGCCAAGTTTAGGCGACTTAAATACGTCACGAACTTGTGCAAGACCAATGATCTCTTGACGGAATTCAGGAGCAAGCATACCGCCCATCGCCTGTTTAACTTCGTCAATCAGTTGGTAAATGATTGAGTAGTAACGTAGATCTAGGTTTTCATTCTGAACCGTGTTACGCGCAGTTGCGTCAGCACGAACGTTGAAACCAAGGATGATAGCGTTAGAAGCTGCTGCAAGCGTTGCATCAGTTTCAGTAATACCACCAACACCAGAACCTACGATGTTCACTTTAACTTCGTCAGTTGACAATTTCAGTAGAGAGTCGGCAATCGCTTCTACAGAACCTTGAACGTCAGCTTTAAGTACAACGTTAAGCTCAGCTACTTCGCCAGCCGTCATGTTCGCGAACATGTTCTCTAGTTTCGCTTTTTGTTGGCGAGCTAGTTTAACATCACGGAATTTACCTTGACGGTAGTTCGCAACTTCACGTGCTTTACGCTCATCACGTACAACAGTCGCTTCGTCACCTGATGCAGGTACGCCAGAAAGACCTAGAATTTCTACAGGGATAGATGGACCTGCAGTTTCGATGTCTCTGCCGTTCTCATCGCGCATTGCACGAACACGGCCGTACTCTTGACCACAAAGAACGATGTCGCCTTTGTTTAGAGTACCAGACTGTACTAATACTGTTGCAACTGGACCGCGGCCTTTATCAAGACGGGATTCAACAACAACACCTGAAGCCATGCCTTCTTTAACCGCAGTAAGCTCAAGAACTTCAGACTGAAGAAGAATTGCTTCTAGAAGACCATCGATATTTGTGCCCTGTTTTGCAGAGATGTGAACGAAGATATTCTCGCCGCCCCACTCTTCAGGGATAACGTCGTATTGAGCCAGCTCATTCTTAACGTTGTCTGGGTTTGCACCCTCTTTGTCGATCTTGTTCACAGCAATAATCAGAGGAACGCCTGCCGCTTTCGCGTGCTGGATTGCTTCGATTGTTTGTGGCATTACGCCATCGTCTGCTGCAACAACAAGTACAACGATATCTGTCGCTTGAGCACCACGAGCACGCATAGCAGTAAACGCCGCGTGTCCAGGAGTATCAAGGAACGTAATCATACCATTGTCAGTATCCACGTGGTAAGCACCAATGTGCTGTGTGATACCGCCAGCTTCGCCAGAAGCAACGTGTGCTTTACGAATGTAATCCAGTGTTGAAGTTTTACCGTGGTCAACGTGACCCATGATAGTTACAACAGGAGCACGACCTTCTGCGATAGCATCGCTATCACGGTCAGCTAGTACTGCTTCTTCTAATTCATTTTCTTTACGAAGGATAACCTTGTGGCCCATCTCTTCAGCAACAAGCTGCGCTGTTTCTTGGTCAATCACTTGGTTGATAGTCGCCATAGCGCCCATCTTCATCATCACTTTGATAACTTCAGTTGCTTTAACTGACATTTTGCTTGCCAGTTCAGAAACAACGATAGTCTCGCCGATAGCAACGTCAGATTTAGCAACAGTTGCTGATTTATCGAAGCCTTGCTGCATTGAAGTTGGTTTAGCAAGTCTACCTTTACCACCACGACCACGTTGGTTACGACCACCACGGTTATTACCTGGCTGGTTAGCCGGAGCCGCTTTCTTCTTACGACGACGAGGAGCTTTCTCATCTTTTTTATCTGCTGCATCTTCGGCTTCACGAGCGTAAGTAGAAGTCGTCAAATGGTAATCCGCAGATTTCTCTTGCTCTTTCTTCTTCTTCTCTTCTTCAGACCAGCGTTCTTGGTTTTCTTCAGCTAACTTACGAGCTTCTTCAACAAGCTTAGCTGCTTCAGCTTCTGCTTTACGAGTTGCTTCTTGCTCTTGACGAGCTTTAAGTTCATCCGCTTCTTTTTTCGCTTGTGCGTTAGCGTCTGCATTTTTTGAATTCATGTCTTTTTTAGCCTTTTCAGCTTGTGCGCGTTGAGCCTTCTCTTCAGCATCACGTTTTGCATCCGCTTCACGTTTAACTTTTTCTTCGGCTTCGCGCTGTGCTTTCTCTGCAGCATCACGTTTCGCTTGCTCTTCAGCATCGCGTTGTGCTTTCTCTTCCGCTTCACGATTAGCTACTTCCTCAGCTTCACGTTTCGCTTCATCTTCAATAGTGCTGCGTTTCACGTAAGTACGCTTTTTACGTACCTCGACTTGAACATCCTTACTCTTACCGCCTCCAGCGGCAACACTTAGCGTGCTGCGGGTCTTGCGTTGAAGAGTTAAACGAGTCGGTTCTGTTTCGCCAGAAGTATCGCCGTGCTCCTTTTTAAGGTGCGTTAGCAATGTTTGCTTCTCTGAATCAGTCACTTGATCCGACCCTGCTTTCTTCATGCCTGCATCAGCAAGTTGTTCAATTAAGCGGTCAACTGGCGTACCAATCTCTTCACTCAGTGCTTTAACTGTTAATTGTGTCATACCGCTTTCTCTCCTTGCTGAATTATTCTTCGTCGCCGAACCAACAGATGTTACGCGCAGCCATAATTAGCTCGCCTGCACGCTCTGCAGTTAGGTCTTCGATGCCTTCTAGTTCATCAACGCCTTGGTCAGCTAGGTCTTCCAATGTCGCAACGCCTTTTGCTGCTAGCTTATAAGCCATTTCACGCTCAAGACCTTCAAGTGCAAGTAAATCTTCAGCTGGCTCGACACCGTCGAAAGTTTCTTCTTGCGCTAGCGCTAGAGTAGTCAGTGCGTCTTTTGCGCGGTTACGTAGTTCTTCAACAATGCCTTCGTCTAGACCATCTACTTCAAGAAGCTCGTTCACAGGAACGTATGCTACTTCTTCAAGCGTAGAGAAGCCCTCTTCAACAAGCATTTGAGCAAAGTCTTCTTCAATATCTAGATGCTTCATGAAGTTTTCAATAGAAGCAACTGCTTCTTCTTGGTGCTTCTTCTGAAGATCTTCGACAGTCATGACGTTCAGTTCCCAACCAGTTAGTTGAGATGCTAGACGTACGTTTTGACCACTACGACCGATAGCTTGCGCTAGATTGTCAGCTTCAACCGCGATGTCCATTGAATGTGTATCTTCATCTACGATAATAGAAGCAACATCAGCAGGAGCCATAGCGTTGATTACGAATTGTGCCGGGTTATCGTCCCAAAGCACGATATCGATACGTTCACCGCCAAGATCGTTAGAAACAGCTTGTACACGTGCCCCACGCATACCAACACACGCACCAACAGGGTCAATACGTTTGTCGTTTGTTTTCACAGCGATTTTAGCACGAGAACCAGCGTCACGTGCAGCACCTTTAAGTTCAATTAGCTCTTCACCAATCTCAGGTACTTCAACACGGAATAGTTCAGCTAGCATTTCTGGCTTCGAACGAGTAACGAAAAGCTGGAAGCCGCGAGCTTCTGGTTTCACTGCGTATAGAAGACCACGAACACGATCACCTGGACGGAAGTTTTCACGAGGAAGTTGGTCATCACGAAGGATTACCGCTTCTGCGTTATTACCAAGGTCTAGAATAATGGTATCACGGTTAACTTTCTTAACTGCGCCAGTTACTAGCTCGCCTTCGTTATCAATAAACTGTTCAACAATTTGAGCACGCTCAGCTTCACGTACTTTTTGTACGATAACTTGCTTAGCTGTTTGAGTCGTAATACGGTCAAACGTTACTGATTCGATATCATCTTCGATGAAACCGCCAAGTTCGATCTCTGGATCATCGTACTTTGCAGCTTCAATAGAGATTTCTTTTGTTGGAAACTCAACTTCCTCAACAGCTTCCCAACGGCGGAAAGTTTCGAAATCACCCGTTTTACGGTCAATCTCAACACGAACTTCAATTTCTAGTTCGCTTTTCTTTTTTGTTGCCGTAGCAAGCGCGATTTCAAGCGCTTCAAAAATACGCTCACGAGGAACTGCTTTCTCATTAGAAACAGCTTCTACTACCGCCAAAATTTCTTTGTTCATTAATCTAGCCTCTTAAGCTCTTCTCTCTAGGAGAACTAAAATTTAGGGATCAGGTTAGCTTTCGCAATATTGCTAAGGACGAATTCTTCTTCTTGTCCTTCTACCAATACTTTCACTGTCTCGCCTTCGATAGATTGGATGTTACCTTTCCATTTACGACGGTTGCCGACAGCCATTTTTAAAACGATGCTTACCTCGTGACCAATAAATTGTTGGTAATGCTCTGCTTTGAACAATGGTCTTTCTAAACCTGGTGAAGACACTTCAAGGTTATAAGCCACTGAAATTGGATCTTCAACGTCCATTACGGCACTGACTTGGTGACTAACTTCAGCACAATCATCTACATTGATACCGTTTGGTGAATCGATGTAAATACGTAGCGTTGAGTGCTCACCAGCACGAATAAATTCTAATCCAACTAACTCATAACCTGATGCTGCTACTGGAGCGTCAAGCATTTCAGTAAGTTGTCTTTCTAAACCAGTCATTTAACCACTCCAGAAACAAAAAAAGGGCTCAAAGCCCAATTTAAATTCCAAGCAAATATTATCTAAACGCATTTACAAATGCTTAGATAACAAAAAACCCCGTATAAGCCGGGGTTTTTATTGCTGGACCCTTATATGCTAAGAGTTATCATATTAGATATTCACTTAGCTCACAGTGAGGTTCACACTGTGCAAACTTGCCACCAACACATGCTACATTATAGCATTGAAAATTGGTTGCGGGAGCCGGATTTGAACCGACGACCTTCGGGTTATGAGCCCGACGAGCTACCAAACTGCTCCATCCCGCGTCCGACTTGTGAGCATTATACGCCCAACAAGATGTTTTACAAGTTTGTAAACATGGTGCCGAGAGAGGGACTCGAACCCTCACACCCTAAGGCACTAGCACCTCATGCTAGCGTGTCTACCAATTTCACCATCTCGGCATCAAATCTTTACAGATTATTGTGGAATTTCGTCGCCTTGCGTCGGAACTTCACTCACTGCATCTTCAGCTTGTTGAATTACCTGACCTTGGGTCGGGTCAATCCACTGAGACTCAGTTTTATGTGTAGACATATTACCAAGTACTAAGCTAAGGATAAAAAATGTAGTTGCAAAAACTGCAGTCATTCGGGTAAGGAAATTTCCTGAGCCACCAGCACCAAACACAGTGTTTGAAGCGCCAGCACCGAAAGAGGCTCCCATATCTGCGCCTTTACCTTGTTGAATCAACACTAGGCCAATTACACCAAGCGCTGCCAACAGGTAAATCACAAGTAGAACTGTAAACATTTTTCCACCTATGTTCCTAATTGTTGAGCCAGCGCCGTTCAAAAAATACTTTCATGAACAAGGCTAGCGGCCTCCTAACTGAAGGCCGAGCAATACTAGCGAATGCAGCGTGGCCTGACAAGAGGATTTTTCCAAAAAATAAGTCTTTACCAAGTGAGTGGTCAAAAAAAGGCCAAAAGCGACACTAAACACACTCAGGTCCCTTTAGCCCCTATATAACTCAACCATTTCTAATAACAGGGAACACTCAGTACGCCTGTTAAAGTTAAGGCTGATTAGCAGTTAGCTTTTACTGCATCAGCAATCTTAAGTGCAGATGATTGAACAAGTTCAGCGTCTTCACCCTCGACCATCACGCGCAGTAAAGGCTCTGTGCCAGACTTACGAAGTAGTACACGACCTTTCTCACCAAGTTCAGCTTCCACTTCAACCACAGCCGCCTTAACCGCTTCTGCTTCTAGTGGGTTTGAGTCTCCGCTGAAGCGAACATTTTCGAGAACTTGAGGGTATAAAGTCATACCTTGAGAAAGTTCATTCAATGTCATATTACTGTCCACGACTGATGCTAGTACTTGCAGGGCAGCAACAATAGCATCACCCGTAGTTACTTTATCCAACAAGATAACGTGACCAGAGTTTTCAGCACCGATTTTCCAACCTTTAGCCAGAAGCTGCTCCATTACATAACGGTCACCGACAGCGGCACGTACAAATGGAATACCTAGCTGCTTAAGGCCGTTTTCCATACCAAGGTTTGTCATTAATGTACCAACAACGCCCCCCTTCAGCTCACCACGACGCAATGCATCACGAGCAATGATGTAAGCGATTTGGTCGCCATCTACCTTGTTACCGAGTTCATCAACCATAATGATGCGGTCGCCGTCACCATCAAAACCAAGCCCTAAAGCCGCTCCCTCTTCAAGTACTTTAGCTTGCAGCGCTCTAACATCTGTTGCGCCTACTTCGTGATTGATGTTGGTACCGTTAGGCTCAACACCAATCGCAATCACTTCAGCACCAAGCTCTCTGAATACAGCAGGAGCAATATGGTAGGTCGCGCCATGTGCACAATCGACAACGATCTTCATTCCAGCAAGCGTCATCTGATTTGGAAATGTACTCTTACAAAATTCAATGTAACGACCAGCCGCATCGTTTAGACGTACTGCTTTACCCAGCTCAGAAGAATCAACACACTCAATGTCTTTATCTAGTTCTGCTTCAATGGCCAATTCAATATCGTCAGGCAACTTTGTACCTTCCGAAGAGAAAAATTTAATGCCATTATCGTAATATGGGTTATGTGACGCAGAGATAACTATCCCAGCTTCCGCACGGAATGTTTGTGTTAGGTAAGCAACAGCCGGGGTCGGCATAGGGCCTGTAAAGGTCGCCTGAAGACCGGCTGCAGCAAGGCCTGCCTCTAAAGCTGATTCAAGCATGTAGCCAGAAATACGAGTATCTTTACCAATGATTACTTTCTTTGTCCCCTGTTTCGCAAGAACACGTCCCGCAGCCCAGCCAAGCTTCAGAACAAAATCAGGGGTAATCGGGTATTGGCCTACCTTGCCACGCACACCATCTGTTCCGAAGTAACGTCTTTTATCTGACATGTGGATTTTCCTTAATTATTATTAGTGATTGTTATTCATCACTTCGATTATCTTCATCGCTTCTAACGTGTCTTCAACATCGTGAACGCGAATAATTTGAGCCCCTTTCATTGCAGCGATAGTCGCGCAAGTGACACTAGCGACCATACAATCTGCTGGGGCTTTGTCTAGTAGCTTAAAGATCATCGATTTTCTCGACATCCCCGCTAAGACTGGCAACCCAAGCGTGTGAAATTTTTCAAGGTGCGCTAATAGGTGGTAATTATGCTCAATGGTTTTACCAAAACCAAAACCAGGATCCAGAATCAGCTGCTCTTTTGATATACCAACAGCCTCACAAGCCTCTACCCTTTCTTTTAAGAACGCTTCGACATCCGTTAGGACATCATCGTAATTTGGGTTGGCTTGCATGGTTCTTGGCTGACCTTTCATGTGCATCAGGCAAACTGGCACATTAGCATCGGCGGCAACTTGTAAAGCTCCGGGGGCTTGCAATGCGCGCACATCATTGATCAAATCAGCCCCCGCTTCAACAGCCTCGCGCATCACTTCCGGTTTACTGGTATCAATAGAGATCCAAACATCAAATTTAGCGCGAATTGCTTTAATTGTAGGAATCACCCGGGAAAGCTCTTCTTCTAGGGAAACGTCAGGTGCTCCTGGGCGAGTCGATTCACCACCAATATCAATAATGCTCACGCCAGCTTGGATCATTCGTTCTGCTTGCAGTAAGGCATTATCTAATGAATTGAATTTCCCACCATCAGAGAAAGAATCAGGGGTGATATTGAGGATGCCCATTACATGTGGGCGGTCTAAAACAAGAGTTTTATTGTTTGCTTTTAATATCATGAAATGCAGCTCTTAAAAAGTAAAACACTTAAGGCTATAAACAGAAAAACCCTGAGCATAGTCAGGGTTTTAATTTATAGATTAGTGATTAAGAATCTTTGTTTTGAGCATCATCTGATTCAGACTTAACTTCTTCAACTTTCGACTCTTCAGCTGTTGCTTCTTCTGATTTCGCTTCAGGTTTAGCTTCTTCCTTTGCAGGTTCTGCTTTCGCCTGATCACCCCAACCAGCAGGCTCACGAATGTCGTCTTTACGTTCCATCAAGTCATCAATCTGACCAGCATCAATCGTTTCAAACTTCATTAGCGCATCTTTCATCGAGTGCATGATATCCATGTTCTCTTCAAGAATTTGCTTCGCACGAGCATAGTTACGGTCGATTAGGATACGAATCTCTTCATCGATCAGCTTAGTAGTATCGTCAGAAACATGTTTCGCTTGGCTCATACCGCGACCTAGGAAAACTTCGCCTTCTTCTTCAGCATATAGAAGAGGGCCCAGTTTTTCAGAGAAGCCCCACTGCGTAACCATCTTACGAGCAATATCAGTTGCACGTTCGATATCGTTAGACGCACCAGTCGAAACTTTGTCTTTACCATAGATAAGTTCTTCAGCAAGACGACCACCGTACAAACTAGAGATCATTGACTCTAGATGTTGGCGAGACATGCTTATGCGATCTTGCTCGGGGAGGTACATAGTTACACCAAGCGCACGACCACGTGGAATGATTGACACCTTGTACACAGGATCGTGTTCAGGCACCAAACGACCAACAATTGCGTGACCCGCTTCATGGTAAGCCGTTGACTCTTTCACTTCTTCAGACATAACCATCGAACGGCGCTCGGCACCCATCATGATTTTGTCTTTCGCAAGTTCAAACTCAACCATAGATACATTACGCTTGTTACCACGAGCAGCAAATAGCGCCGCTTCGTTAACAAGGTTCGCTAGATCTGCACCAGAGAAACCTGGAGTACCACGAGCAATCAGAGATGGTTCAACATCACCTGATAATGGAACTTTACGCATGTGTACTTTAAGAATCTGTTCACGACCACGTACATCAGGTAGACCAACCACAACTTGACGGTCAAAACGACCCGGACGAAGTAATGCTGGGTCAAGTACGTCTGGACGGTTAGTCGCAGCAATAACAATAATACCCTCGTTACCCTCGAAGCCATCCATCTCAACCAGCATTTGGTTCAGCGTTTGTTCACGTTCATCATGACCACCACCAACACCAGCGCCACGTTGACGACCTACGGCATCGATTTCATCGATAAAGATGATACATGGTGCAGCCTTCTTCGCTTGTTCAAACATGTCACGTACACGAGATGCACCAACACCAACGAACATTTCTACGAAGTCAGAACCTGAAATAGTAAAGAAAGGTACTTTCGCTTCACCTGCAATCGCTTTTGCAAGCAATGTCTTACCAGTACCTGGAGGACCAACCAACAGAATACCTGTCGGGATCTTACCGCCTAGTTTTTGGAAACGACTAGGGTCACGAAGGTAGTCAACAAGTTCTTTAACGTCTTCTTTTGCTTCGTCACAACCTGCAACATCAGCAAACATCGTTTTAATTTGTTCTTCGCTCATCATACGAGCTTTGCTCTTACCGAAAGACATCGCGCCTTTACCGCCGCCACCGCCTTGCATTTGACGCATGAAGAAAATCCATACACCAATCAGTAAGATCATTGGGAACCATGAGATGAAGATAGTGCCAAGCAGGCTCTGCTCTTCAGGTGGTGTACCCTGAACTTTTACGTTTTGATTAATTAAGTCATCAAGTAGCTTTTGATCATAAACAGGCATGTAAGTTACATACTTAGCACCACCGCCACGACGTGTGAAAGTGATTTCGCTGTTATTGAACTGTGCGTCTTGAATCTGGCCTTGGCCAACTTCCTGTACAAACGTGGTGTAATCTACTGTTCTGCCGTTACTTTCCCCAGGGCCAAAGCTCTGGAATACCGACATCAACACTACAGCGATAACAAGCCACAGAATTAAATTTTTTGCCATGTCACTCAAGGTGTCAGCCTCTCGATAACTAATTGTAATTAAAGGTAGGGTACTACAGTTTGTAACCTGTAGCCATATTGTTAACTCTAACTCTTAGAAGAGAATCGTTAACCTTTGTAACCAGTGGCTACGATAAACACTTCACGAGATCGAGCTCGAGAAGAGTCGGGTTTTCTAACTTTGACTGTTTTAAACATCTCACGGACGTCCTTAACATATTGATCAAACCCTTCGCCTTGGAATACTTTTACAACAAAACTACCATTGGTAGCTAGAACTTGTCGACACATATCCAAAGCTAATTCAACTAAATACATAGCTCGTGGCTGATCCACAGAATTATTACCTGCTATGTTAGGCGCCATATCTGACATCACTACGTCGACCATGTTTGGCTGTATACGTTCCAGTAGAGCTTCTAGCACAACATCTTCGCGGAAATCGCCTTGTAAGAAACTAACCCCAGCAATAGGGTCCATTGGCAATAAGTCACACGCAATGATTTGTCCGCTGTCTCCCGCAATCTTAGCAGCATATTGAGACCAACCGCCAGGTGCGGCCCCCAAATCCACAATAGTCATCCCTGGAGACATCAATTTATCTTTCGTCTGAATCTCTTCCATTTTGAAATAAGCACGCGAGCGATAACCTTTTTTTCTTGCTTCGTTTGCGTACTTGTCGTCGAAGTGCTCCTTCAACCAACGGCCTGAACTCGCCGAATGTTTCTGTTTACTCATTGGATACCTAAATTAGAGGAAAGTACTAATTACTGAATAAATTATAGTCTTCAGCTTTAGATGGCGTTAAAATAGGTTTTTTCAACCCTAATAGTAAAGAAAATTGGCCGCGTAATGAACCTAAGTACCAAACAAAAGCAGCATCTAAAGGGCCTAGCTCACAGTTTAAAACCTGTTGTGCTAATGGGCGCAAATGGACTTACTGAAGCTGTTCTAGCGGAAATCGAATTAGCTCTAGACCACCACGAACTGATCAAAATTAAAGTTGCATCAGAAGACCGTGAGACTAAGCAACTGATTATCGACGCCATTGTACGTGAATCTAAAGCTGAGAAAGTACAGACTATCGGTAAGGTTCTAGTACTGTTCCGTCAGTCAGAAGCACGTAAAATCGAGATTCCACGTAAATAAGTTAGCGATATAATAAGCTAGCATCACAAAGAAAGATCTACTGCTCTTATCTTTTAGTGTAGCGTGAGAAACGAAAAAGGTCGCATTAAGCGACCTTTTTACTTATCAGAAACAAAGAAAATTCAATTAGATATATTCTACTTTGTCGATTTCGAAGTCTTTGTCACCTCCAGGGGTGGAGATTATTACTTCGTCGCCTTCCATTTTACCGATAAGGCCACGAGCAATTGGCGATTTCACAGAAATGCGACCCGTTTTGATGTCTGCTTCGTCTTCTGAGACGATTTGGTAGCGGAACTCATCATCTGTATCCACATCGATAAGCGTCACTGTCGTACCAAAGATAATCTTGCCCGTATTATCCATTTGCGTTACATCGATGATCTGAGCCAGCGATAGCTTGTATTCGATATCACGGATTTGAGCTTCACAAATACCCTGCTCTTCACGAGCCGCGTGATATTCAGCATTCTCTTTTAGGTCACCTAGTTCACGTGCTTCACCAATAGCTGCTGAGATAACAGGGCGTAGCTTAAGTAGGCGATCTAATTCGTCACGTAGCTGCTGAGCGCCACGTACTGTCATTGGAACCTTTTCCATTTTTTACCTCTATGCCAAAGCTTTCTTTGGCCAACATAAATCCACCCAACGTATTTACTGGGTGGTAGAAACAAAACGATATGGCTTAGTGTAAACAAACTTGATAGCTAAATCATCTTTATTCAACTTTGCATTATAAAAGCTTTATCTAAGTCTAAATTACAGGCATCACAAAAATCAATACTAATCTCCCGACCAACAAATCGGAGATAAAATACCTAAAAATAACAAAAACAAACCAAATAAACACAGATCACACTTCAACTAAAATTATTTTAAAACAACAATTTAAATAACAAAAAAACCAATAAAACAGCGTTCAGTATTTTTATTGATATCATTTTACTAACGAAGCATTGAACTTTAAGGGTAAAAAGAACCCCATGAATTGCTCTAGTAAGTTTTGCACTTTTGCTCTAAGCATGATTATGAAGCTTGATTAATACGAGCAATACACAAAAAGGATTCAAATCCTTGATAAATACCTTTATGGACAGTAATTAGGAATTAATAACATGAATAACAAGACTCTGATCGCTCTAGCAGTAGCAGCAACAGTATCAGCCGGCGCAAATGCAGCAAACGTATACAGCCAAGATGGCACAGAACTAAACGTTGGTGGTCGCGCGGAATTCCGTGGTGATTTCATTGGTAACGGCGGAGAAGAAATTGAAGGCACAATGGCTAACAACAGCCGTTTCCGTCTTAACGTTGGTGGTACTACAGAAATCAATGAATCACTAAGCGGCTTTGGTTTTTACGAAGCAGAGCAAACAGTAAACTCTTCTAGCGACAATGATGCGAATTCTGACTTCAAACAACGTTACATGTTCGCAGGTCTTCAAGGTAACTTCGGCGCAGTATCATTCGGTCGTCAAGATACAGCGGCAGTACAAATCTCTCAAATGTCTGACGTAACGACATTTACTGGTGCTCAAAAAGAATTCATCAGCGCTGGTAACGAGCAAATCAACAACACAATCCTTTACACTGGTAACTTTGTTGATGCTCTAACAGTAAAAGCAAGTTTAGTTGCGGGTGAAGAAAAAGACACTGACGCTTACGGTGTTTCTGGTATCTACACTCTACCAATGGGTCTAGGCTTCGGTCTTGGTTACTCTGCTGGAGACAATGGCGAAGGCAACGGTTCTGGCGACGCTATCATCGCAGGTGTAAACTACACTCTTGATTCTCTATACTTGGCGGGTACATACACTACTGGCGAAGCAGACGATAAAGACAAATCAGATTTCAACGGTATGGAATTCTCTGCAGTATACGGCTTTGGTAACGGCTTCTCTTTAATGGGTGCTTACCAAAAAACGGATCTAAAAATTAATGGTACTAAAGAAGATCAAAGCGATTTCTTCGAAGTTACTGGTGACTACCGCTTCAACAAAAACATTAACGCTTATGTTGCTTACCAATTAAATAACCTAGATAGCCAATACTCTCAGATTGCTGGCAAGAAAATCGAAGGCGAAGATACTCTACGTCTAGGTCTAAAATACGCATTCTAATGTGTTAACAAACACTCTGTTTGTTATATAAAAACCAAAGGTCTAGCAAAAATGCTAGACCTTTTTTATACCTCACCAAATTCACCACCTTTAAAGCACGCAGCCAAAGTAATTCCACCTTTACATTGAAATTTCACCCACATACGTGACCTTTGAGCCTCACTACGATAACTTAGCAATAGTTTTAGAACGGTTCTCATATTGGAATAAAAATGACTAGGTTTTATATACTTATCGTATCCTTACTATCGTGCTCTGCATTTGCCTACGCTCCTTTAAGTAAACTGCCCGCTGGCAGTAGCACAAGTTTAATCTTAGGATCTCTAAGTGGCGATTTAAATGAAATGGATATCGACAGTGGTGGCTTTTATCCACCAGCTAGCACTTTAAAACTGGTCACGGCTTTGGCGGCTAAATTAGAATTAGGGGATGACTTTCACTATACGACTAGCATTTCTCGTTCTAGTAAGGATGCAGTGATCTCATTTAGCGGAGACCCAACGCTACAGCGAGAGGATCTAAAAAGCCTGTTAGCTCAATACGCTAAATCTCAATCCGGAACCATCACGGGCAACTTATACCTAGATAACTCGGCTTTTACGGGCTATCAACGAGCGGTTGGTTGGCCTTGGGACATTCTAGGCGTTTGTTACAGCGCGCCTTCTAGTGCAATGACGTTAGACAGCAACTGCGCACAAGCCTCTATTTATACGAAAGATAACGGTACCACACGAGTATATATCCCAGCTCATTATCCGATAGACGTGACAACCACCGCAGCCACCGTAACTCGCTCAGGGCAGAAGGCCACACAATGCGACTTAGAGCTCATTACTACTCCAAACAATACTTACAAGCTTTCTGGTTGCTTGGTTGAACGTAAGAAGCCATTACCACTCAAGTTCGCGATTCAAA
The DNA here is from genome assembly GCF_041439575.1 of Vibrio sp. 5S239. Classification (NCBI taxonomy): domain Bacteria; kingdom Pseudomonadati; phylum Pseudomonadota; class Gammaproteobacteria; order Vibrionales; family Vibrionaceae; genus Vibrio; species Vibrio sp. 5S239. Next base: position 170,669 of record NZ_JBGOOM010000003.1, read on the forward strand.
ACCCAGAACTTTACACCTATCAAGTCGTCACTTCGCTTCTTAAAGAGCTGAAAATCCAAGTTAAAGGCGACGTAATTATTGGTAAAAAAGCTAAAGTAAACAAAACCATATTAGTCGCGAGTCACCGTTCTGAAAAACTTCCAGAACTGCTCGATACCATGCTGAAGAAATCAGACAACCTCATCGCAGACAACCTAACCAAAACGCTTGGTGCAACGTTTTATGTCCAGCCCGGTAGCTTTAATAATGGTACTGAAGCAATAAAACAGATATTGCAGACCAAGGCCAACATTGACCTAAGCAAAGAGCAGTTGGTCGATGGTTCAGGGTTATCGAGGAATAATCGCATGACCTCACAAACCATGGCTCAGGTTCTGCGTTACATCTGGGATAATGACCAACAGCTCAACCTGATTGAGGCTATGCCTACATCGGGCACTGATGGAACGCTCAAATACCGTCAAAGCATGAGAAAAGCACCTACCCAAGGCAACATCATTGCCAAGAGTGGATCTCTATACGGCAGTTACAACATGGCGGGATACGGATTAGATCAGGCGGGAAAACCAAACTCTCTGTTTGTGCAGTTTGTCCGTGATTACTTCCCTGAAGAACAGAATCCAGACAAACCAGTAGAAGCGCCGATCACTCAGTTTGAACGTGCTTTCTACAAAGATGTGGTCGAGTTCAGTCAAACACAAAGCAAATCTAAGTAATGCGTAGTTCTGTGTAAGCATCTACTTAAACAATAAAAATGGCGCTGAAGACCTTCAATCTTCAGCGCCATTTTTGTTTCTCAGATGTATTTAACTATTTTTATAAGTGCCTATTTTTATAAGTGCTAAGCGATTCCTAGGAATGAGTTCACGACAGTGAAGTAGATCCACATTCCTGAGATATCAACTATCGAAGCAAGCACCGGGCTCACTAACACCGCTGGATCAAGCTTAAACAACCTTGCTACGATCGGTAACCCAGCACCTAATACTGTTGATATCGTCACCTGAATAAATAGCGCCATCGCAATCGCAAAAGCAATCATATTGATGTCGTACTCCCCTGTTGACTGGTTATCACTAAACAATAAGATACGACCGATCATCACCACAGCTATAGCAAAAGCTAAGCAAATGGCTACTCTAAACTCCTTCCATAAAACTTGAGCCCATTGGCGCTTCTTCATCTCACCGGTGGCTAAGGCTCTGATCACCAGAGTCGCAGCTTGGGTGCCCGTGTTACCACCCGCTGCGGCTATAACAGGCATATAGATCGCCAGCAGTACCAATTGGCTCAGGATATCTTCATATTGAGCAATGATAAGTCCAGAAACAATACCAAGTAACGCTAAGGCGATAATCCAACCGATACGCTGCCTAACGTGGCTCATAACCCCCGTTGAAAGGTAACCCTGCTGAGGCTCAACCTCTGAATAGATCAACCCTAGTTGGTGAGCTAAATGTCGAGAACGCTTCTCAAAGCCTTGCTCTTCTAAACCACTCAGTAAGGCCTGAATCGCACTGAGAGAACATTGCCCAAGCACTAACACCGCATCCTCAAGTGGCATACGGTTCAAAAGGTTAATTTGTTGCTCACGTCCGTATTGCTGAAATGCATTAGATACAGCTCGGATGTCTTGCTCTGAATACAGAGCTTCAATAGATAAAAAAGTGTTGTTCATTACCGTCATGACGAATCTCCCGATTGGCAAAGGTAACGACCATCAAAACAAATAGCCTACACTAGTACACAAAAAGCATACCGCTAGGCGCACCAAGAGCTTAACGCACAGATGTGTCTATTTGTTAGAATCTAGAGTGTGGAAAAGAATGAGAGGGGAAAACAAAGATACCCTACCGGAACGGCAGGACAATAGATCAATACCGAGTCAGGTTATTCTTCTCCATTCAAACTAGGAGGATGGTCGGTATTGTTCATAAAAATCTCCAGAATTACTGCCAATTTGACAGCGCGCGCAGTGTAGCAGCTCACGTTCAAAAACTTTGTCAAATTTCGGTCAATAGTTCTTATTTTGAGGGGAATAAAAAAGGCATCCATAGATGCCTTTTCGATAAATCATCGAGCCTTAATATTACTTGATAGTAATACGAGCAAATTTACGCTTACCAACTTGGTAAACGGCGGTACCTGCTTCCGGTACAAATTTGCTGTCTTCAATCTTTTCGCCTTCAAGCTTAGCTGCGCCTTGCTTAATCATACGCATCGCATCAGAAGTCGAGTTTACTAGACCCGCTTCTTTTAGAACGTTAGCAATGGGTAGGCCTGCTTCGAATTCGAATTCAGGCATATCATCTGGTACTTGGTTCTTCGCAAAACGATTAACGAATTCTTGTTCAGCCGCTTCTGCGTCCGCTTCACTGTGGAAACGAGCAATGATCTCTTTAGCTAAAAGAACTTTCACGTCACGCGGGTTTTTACCTGCATCAACGCCAGCTTTTAGTTCCGCAACGTCTTCAAGTGGGCGGAAAGATAGTAGCTCGTAGTAGCTCCACATTAGATCGTCAGAGATAGACATGATCTTACCGAACATCTCGCTTGGTGCTTCGCTGATACCAATGTAATTGTGCGCAGACTTAGACATCTTCTTAACACCGTCTAGACCAACCAACAGTGGCATCATCAATACTGTTTGTGGTTTTTGACCTGCCGCTTTTTGCAGTTCACGACCCATTAGAAGGTTAAACTTTTGGTCAGTACCGCCAAGTTCAACATCACTCTCTAGTGCAACAGAGTCGTGACCTTGTAGAAGTGGGTACATGAATTCGTGGATTGCGATCGGTTGACTACCAGCATAACGCTTTTTAAAGTCATCACGCTCAAGCATACGAGCAACGGTTTGGTTAGAAGCAAGACGAATCATACCTTCAGCACCAAGCTCAGATAACCACTCAGAGTTGAAACGAATTTGTGTTTTCTCAGGATCTAGAATCTTGAATACTTGCTCTTTGTAAGTTTCAGCATTCTTCAATACGTCTTCACGGCTTAGCGGTGGACGAGTGGAGTTCTTACCTGATGGGTCACCAACCATTGCAGTAAAATCACCAATAAGGAATGTCACTTCATGACCAAGCTCTTGGAAAGCACGAAGCTTGTTAAAGATAACCGTATGGCCTAAGTGGATATCTGGAGCAGTTGGATCGGCACCCAGCTTAATGCGTAAAGGACGACCTTCTTTTAACTTCGCTATCAGTTCGTCTTCTGGAATTAGTTCTTCTACGCCACGTTTGATCTCGGCTAGTGCAGCTTCAATACTCGCCATTCTTGTTCACTCCCACAGATTTGGCAAAAATATAATAATTAGACATCTTACTTGAATAGCGATGTATTTTGAAACCAGTTACACTATTCCATCGTCGATTTTCATCATATTTACAAAACGAACCGGAACATGTTATCAATTTTTGCACGTCTTCCTATTTTGCACCGGGCTTTTATCGCATTTTTTAGTGCCGTAATTTTCGTCGCGATTTTCTTACTCCCTGATGTCAACAGCTTACGTGACGACACTGGCGCTTTAGTCGTGGGAAAACATTACCCACTAGCTATCAATGCATCTATTCTTACCACTTCAAGTGACACACTACCAACATCAGTACTCAATTGGGAAAAATATACCGTTCGCTCTGGCGAAAGCACCTCTGTTTTATTCGAACGCATCGGCCTCTCATACCGCTTACTGATCACTCTACTTAATACCAATAATGATATTAAAAATCAGCTATCTAACCTAAGACCCGGTGATGTTTTGCAATTTGGTTTTGATGAAAACAACAACCTTATTCAGTTAAAACGACAGCTTAGTGCATTTGAAAACTTTAAAATCACCAAGTCTGGTGATTCCTTTTCCTCAAGTTTTGACAAAAAAGAAATTGTCTACCAATACAATTATGCCGAAGCCAATATTACGTCGAATTTCTGGAATGCAGGCGTAAGCGCAGGGCTAACCGCAAATCAAATGATGGAGCTAGCGGGGATCTTCGGTTGGGATATCGATTTTGCTCTGGATATTCGCAAGAACGATAGCTTCAAGATTTTATACCAAGAGAAAGTCGTTGAAGGCGAAGTGGTTGGTCGCGGCAAGATTATCGCTGCAGTTTTCAGAAACCAAGGTGATTCATTTACCGCGATATTAGATGATAAAAGCGGCAACTACTTCGACGAAAATGGTCGTGCAATGAAAAAAGCTTTCCTACGTTCACCAATTGATTTCCGTCGTGTGACATCTAACTTTAATCCACGTAGAAAACACCCTGTGACAGGTAAGGTCCGCGCACACCGAGGTACAGATTACGCGGCGCCAGTAGGCACACCCATTTGGGCTGCTGGTGACGGTATTGTTCAAAAATCAGGTTACAACCAATTTAATGGTAACTACGTTTTCATCCGCCACAGTAATACCTATATTACTAAGTATCTGCACATGAAGCGACGTATGGTGAAAACAGGTCAGCGAGTGAAACAAGGCCAAACTATCGGTACTCTTGGTGGAACAGGTCGTGTGACTGGCCCACACTTACACTATGAATTCTTGGTCAACGGCGTACATAAAAATGCACGGACGGTGAAACTGCCTCAATCAAAATCGTTGACCGGCAAAACGAAAACGACCTTCATTGCTAATTCAGGGATCCGACTACAAAACCTTGAACGATATGGTCAGTTGCTTGCGACCAATTAGATCGTTTACAGGTTTCGGCAACTTCACCGTTAAATAACCATATGAGAAGAGCCCCTATTTAGGTGCTCTTTTTTATTTTCATCGAACCACAGTGTCTGTTATTTCAGGCTTCTTGTTTCGCCCTATCATTAACAAACAAGGCGTCAGTACCAATGTCAGTACCGTCGCAAACGCCAATCCTCCTGCAATTGCCGTAGCCAATTGAGACCACCACTGCGTACTCGGAGCACCGAACTCTATTTTTTGATTTATCAGGTCGATGTTCATCTCTAAGACCATCGGCATCAAACCTAAAATGGTGGTTATCGTCGTTAACATTACCGGCCTTAAACGCTGAACACCAGTTCTTAGAATGGCATCTCGCTTATCTAAGCCTCTTTTAATTAACTGGTTATAGGTATCAATCAACACGATATTGTTGTTCACCACTATCCCAGCAAGCGCAATAACCCCAATGCCAGACATCACGATGCCAAACGGACGCTGGAAGATAAGCAAGCCAACAAACACACCAACCGTTGAAAACAACACCGCACTGAGAATCAAGAATGCTTGATAGAAGCTATTGAACTGAGTGATCAGAATCAACGCCATTACTGCAAGAGCAACCATGAATGCACTTTGTAAGAAGGCCGAAGAGTTTTCTTGTTCTTCATTTTGACCACGGATACGGAACTCAACGCTACTCGGCAGCCCCAACTCTCTCAGCGACTGTTCGATCTTTGGCAGTTCGAGGGCAAGGTTATAGCCCTCTTCCATATCCGCCATGATGTTCACTACTCGCTTACCATCAAGACGCTTAATCGTGTCTTGCTTATGGTCAGGAACAATCTGCGCGAAGTTGGTAATCGGAACAAGACCTGCCGGTGTTTTGACTCTTAACTGGTCAAAGCGGCCAATGTCTCTCTTATCATTCGGGTAACGCACTAAGATGTCGACTTCTTCTGATGAGTCATCTGGCAGGTAATCACCAATCTTTAATCCATTGGTGACAAACTGAACGGTATTACCAACTAAGGTTGCATCCGCAGCAAAACGGGCAGCATCGTCTCGGCGAATATCCACCTTCCAATCTATACCGTCTTTACTCGCGGTATCACTAACATTGGTTAGCGCTTGGTTGCCGTCCGCCCAATGCCTCACAATTTTAGCCGCCTGATTAAGCTGCTCTGGTGTTTTTGCCGCCAGCTCAATCACTAAGTCATTTTCAACTGGCGGTCCTGCATCGGGAAACTTGAATTCAATCTCAACCCCTGGGTAAGGTTCAGTTTGTAGCTTCAACTCTTCAATGATCGCTTTAACACTACGACGATATTGCCAATCGACAGGTGTAATCGAGATCAAACCAATTTGATCGTCGCCACCCGTTCGTGTGTAAACAGTATCGAACTCATCATGATTCAGCATCATCTGTTCGATATCGCGCATAATGTCATCTTTTTCTTGAATTGAAAGATCACCATGTGAACGAACTTTGACGTTAAAAAATGGCGGATCGACTTCAGGGAAGAACTCAGCACCAAGCCCGGCCTTGGAGTAAGTAAAACCCACCGCAACCGCAAGTAATATCGCACCGAAAAGAATTTTAAATGGGTGACTAATCGCAATAGATAATGTGTGGTAATACGCCTTGGTTAAGCCCGTTGCTTGTGAAAAATCGCCATTATGCAAAGCCACCATTCGAGCTTGGCTCTGAGGAGATACGTATTGAGGTTTACCAATCAACCCGCCTAGTACGGGAACAAACAACAACGCCATGATCAATGAAGCAGTTAAGGTCGCGATCAGTGTTAATGGCAAGAACTTCATGAACTCGCCCGTTACATCCGGCCAAAACAACAACGGAGCAAACGCCGCCAAGGTTGTTGCCGTAGAGGCAGTGATTGGCCATGCCATACGCTTAGCCGCATCTCGATAGGCTGCTTTACGCCCTTCCCCTTCTTGCATCCGCCTATCAGCAAACTCAGTAACCACAATCGCGCCATCGACCAACATACCAACAGCCATAATCAACGAAAATAGCACCACGATATTGACAGTTAAGCCAAATACAGACAAAACCAATAACCCCGTAAGAAATGACCCGGGGATTGAAATGCCAACCAGTAATGCGGTACGAACACCAAGAATTGCGATAATAACGATCACCACTAAAATGATGGCGGATAAGATATTGTTTTGAAGATCATTGAGCATGATCTTCACATCTTTAGATTCATCCCAGGTGTATTTGACCAATAGGTTATTTGGCCATTCAGCTTGCTGCTGAGCACCAGCCATTACCGCTTTGACTAGCTCAACGGTTTCAATGATGTTTTCACCCGCACGTTTCTTGATATCCAAGACAACCGCGGATTTGCCATCTAAACGGGCAAAGCTTTCAGGATCTCGAAATGCTCGACGAACCGTAGCCACATCAGCGAATGTCACCACCTGTTTACCATCCACTTTGATAGGTAACTCAAGCACATCTTTTAAGGAGTCAAAAACCGAAGGAACTTTGACAGAGAAACGCCCATAACCCGTATCAACGAAACCCGCCGCCACGACTCGGTTATTCAAAGCAATCAGATTGTAGATATCAGCTTGATCGAGGCTGTAACTTTCCATTAGTAAAGGATCAACGAGAATCTCTACGATATCATCACGATCACCCGCAATATCGACCTCTAGAATTTGCCGGTAGCTTTCTAATTCATCACCAAGATCGCGGGCTATTTGCACAATAGTTCGTTCAGGGACAGTACCGAATAACACAACCGAAAGTACCGGCTGCTCTGAAGCAAGCGTCACCTCATTCACAGTTGGCTCATCACTGTCTTCTGGTAGCTTTGGCTTAGCAAGATCCACCGCATCACGAACATCGGCCATCGCTTTAGTAAGATCGACACCAACGTTAAACTCCAACACAACGGAGGCGTGGCCTTCTGCTGCAGTTGCTGTCATCTCTTTTACGCCTTCAATCGACCTCAGCTCTTGCTCTATCGGCCTAACCAATAAGCGTTCAGCATCGGTTGGCGAAATACCTTGGTGCCCAACAGAGACATAGATAATCGGGATAGTAATGTCTGGGCTCGACTCTTTGGGGATCGTGATATAGGTGACGACACCGGCTACAAGGATTAACGCCAAAAGGGAGAGCATTGTTCGAGCTCGAGACAAGGCTGCATCAATGATTGAATACATCGGCAATCTCCTACTCAGCGGTTACATTTGAGAGTTCAGCGCCTTGCGCAACCGCAATCACCGAATCGCCATCACGCACAAAACCTTGGCCTACCGTGATGATATCAACGCGTTGTCCAAGTCCTGTGAGCCACACGCCATCTTGCTCGGCTTTTACTAATTGGATGCCCACAAACTTCACCGTTGGTGAGTCACTAGCAGAGACCAAAGTTTTGACCCCGAGGTTACCCGCTTCATCCAGTGCCAGCATCGCCGGTGTTATTTTGATTGCATCTCTTGTTTCTAGGTTGAGTTTAACTTCGGCACTGACACCTGCTGGTAATAGACCTTTAGAGTTATCGATTTCTATCTCGATTGGGAAGGTATTGGTAGAGGCAGAAGAGATTCGAGAAACATAACGTAAGCGACCTTCCGCATCTTCTCTTCCCAACAGGCGAACCAAGGCAGACTGATTAACTAACAAATGCTGGATATGACGTTCACTGACATCGGCTTCGATGACCAAAGGGTCGAGGTCAATCACGCCTGCAACTGGATCGCCAACACCAACGAAATCCCCTAATTCAACCATCAAATCTTGAACCACGCCCGAAAAAGGCGAAGTAATAACGGTATTCTTTAGAGCCAGTTCCGCGTTGCGCTTCATGGCCTTTGCTTCCGTTAGTGAAGCCTCTGCGGTGGTATAGGCTATCTCGCCTTGCAGCCCTCTTTTCTTCAGTGATTGCGCCGCTTTGAACTCTTTCTGCTTCAAGCGATATAAAGCCGAGGCTCGCTCAAGTTGAATTTCTAAATCACCCTTATCTATCTGAGCAATGGCTTGTCCAGCTCTAACCATATCCCCCTTAACAACGTTCAATCGAACAATCTTTCCCGCGACTTCGGCTCCTAAACGAGCATGTCTATCTGGCGCCGTTCTGCCATAGAGATTAATACTTTTATAGGTAGGTGAAGAAGTGAATGTTTGAAAAGAAACCTTAGCCAGCGGAACCTCTGCCGTTTTTTTCTCTGGCGATTCTTCCGCTTGTCCCACTCCTAAACCAAGCCAAATAGACAACAACATCACGAGAATCAAAGAAACCAACCATGGCTGTTTAAGTTTCTGAGAAAGCAATGGGCCAGAAAAGAGAGAGGTCATAGCAAATCCTTTTATACTATATAATTAATTACGCCAATTAATTTAATATGTCATATACAACTTCCTGATGTACAAAAGTAACCTTAACAGACCAACGAAGAATGAAGTTGGACACGATCGACAGTTTAAAAAATATGCTGTTTACAAAAAGCCGGAATACTTTGAAAAATAATAAATTTAAAGTAGCAGTAAGTCTTTTTAAGGTTCCTCTAAAACAAAAACGCCGAACATCAGTCCGGCGTTTACAATCTTTCAAGCCCTACTTTCCACTAAAGCTAGACACTAAATGATGCACCACAACCACATGTTGTTGTCGCGTTCGGGTTGTTCACAAAGAAACGTGCGCCTTCTAGGCCTTCGGTGTAATCAACCATGCCGCCCATTAAGTACTGTAGGCTCATTGGGTCAACAACCAGCGTTACACCGCTGTTTACAATGGTAGTGTCACCATCATTTACTTTTTCATCAAATGTGAAGCCGTATTGGAAACCACTACAACCACCACCTGTAATATATACACGCAGTTTTAGTTCTGGGTTTTCTTCTTCAGCAATTAGCGTTTGTACGCGGGTAGCTGCTGCATCAGAAAAAGACAATGGGATATTTACTTCGCTCACGACAACCTCTCTTACCTGTGTCAAAAACAACATGATACAAATCTAATTCGAGACCATAGTTGTTGAGTATTTTCTTATATTCAGCTGATTATCTAATACCTGACTGAAACGTTCAAGTATTCACCACCGGATCCTCCCTTTTACTGCTGTAAACTGGCAATTAAAACGTGTAACCACACAAAACAACCAGATTCGGATGATTAAATCGGCGAAAGCATTCCTAGTTGGATTCGGGATAGGTACAATGCGTGCCAATTGGTCCGACAGTCAAAAGAGGATATATCAATGACCAAATCAGCAGAGCTATACGAACAAGCACAGCAAACTATTCCTGGTGGCGTAAACTCTCCAGTTCGTGCATTCAATGGCGTAGGTGGTTCGCCAATCTTCGTTGAACGCGCTGATGGCCCACTTATTTTTGATGCTGATGGTAAAGCATATATCGATTACGTTGGCTCTTGGGGTCCAATGATTTTGGGTCACAACCACGCTGTTATTCGTGATGCAGTCATTGAAGCAGCTCAACGAGGCCTTAGCTTCGGTGCTCCAACTGAAACTGAAATCAAAATGGCTGAACTGGTATCTGAGATGGTTCCATCAATGGAACAGCTACGTATGGTTAGCTCGGGTACTGAAGCAACAATGAGTGCAATTCGTCTTGCTCGTGGCTTCACTGGTCGTGACAAAATCCTCAAGTTTGAAGGCTGTTACCATGGCCATGCAGACAGCCTACTAGTCAAAGCGGGGTCTGGCGCATTGACTTTAGGTCAACCAAGCTCTCCAGGTGTTCCTGCTGATTTTGCTAAGCTGACATTAACGGCAACGTTTAACAACCTAGATTCAGTACGTGAGTTATTCTCTGCAAACAAAGGTGAAATCGCATGTATCATCGTTGAGCCAGTGGCGGGCAACATGAACTGTATCCCACCAGTAGAAGGCTTCCACGAAGGTCTACGTGAAATCTGTGACCAAGAAGGTGCATTGCTAATCTTTGATGAAGTAATGACAGGTTTCCGCGTTGCTGAAGGCTGTGCGCAGGCTTACTACAACATCAAGCCAGACCTAACGTGCCTTGGTAAAGTGATCGGCGGCGGTATGCCTGTGGGCGCTTTTGGTGGTCGCAAAGAAGTGATGCAATACATCGCACCAACAGGCCCAGTTTACCAAGCGGGGACGCTTTCAGGTAACCCTGTAGCAATGGCAGCTGGCTACGCATGTTTGAACCTTCTACGAGAAGAAGGTAACGAAAAACGTCTAGCTTCGAAAACGAAACAACTAGCGAATGGCTTCAAGCAGCTTGCTGACAAGCACGGTATTCCTTTACTTGTACACCAAGCTGGCGGTATGTTCGGCTTCTTCTTTACAGATCAAGAAACCGTAACCTGCTACGAAGATGTAACTAAGTGTGATGTTGAACGCTTCAAGCGCTTCTTCCACCTAATGCTTAAGCATGGTGTTTATCTTGCCCCATCAGCATTTGAAGCAAGCTTTACTTCTCTGGCTCATGGTTCAAAAGAGATTGATGCGACACTAGAAGCGGCTGACCGTTGTTTCGCGATCATTGCTTCTGAAAGTAATTAATCGAAAGTCCTTTATAAGTCGCTAACCGATTGAATTTAGGGCTGCATTAACGCAGCCCTTTTTAGTGCGCCGAGTTATTCAGCCTCGAGTATTTCCGCTTAGATTACCCGTCAATTTGTTCGAAAACTTAACAAAAAGCGTCTAACGTTCCCAAAAAAGGAAAACCAACAACATCAACGTACCAAGGAACATTCTGAACCACGGGATCTCTTTTTTTATTTGCTGTTCTTCGTCTTGGCATTTCTTATCTTTGTCACAGCACCCCATAATCAAAACTCCTCATTGCTAACTCTCTGTTTTGCAGCCATTATAAACTTAGAATGCCAATATAGAGACCATTATCGTGTCAGAAAAAATTAAAATTAATTCTAGCCATTGGGTGATCATCATAGCCCTACTCGCGGCGGCTTTTGCTTGTTATCTGCTTATCGAACCCTATGTGAACTCAATAATAATGGCATTTATCATTTCACTTTTGATGTTCCCGATCCACGAGTGGCTTGAAAGAAAGATACCAAAGAAAAAAAACATCGTCTCATTGCTTTCTTGTGTGATACTGACTTTTATTATCGTTATTCCTTTATTAGCAGTGTTTGCTGCAATTGTTCAGCAAGGTTCTCTGTTTTCTCAAAACACCTATCAATGGGTAACACACGGTGGCATTCAAACTCTATTTGCCCACCCATTGGTGGTCAAAGCGCTGTCGTTTGTAAATAACTACCTCCCTTTTGACAACATTGAGCCTCAAGCCATCGCTCAAAAAGTCGGTGAATTTGCGACCAGCTTTGGCTCAAAACTGGTTGGTATCAGTGCAAAAATCCTTGGTGATGCGACCAATTTCTTGATGGATTTCTTCTTGATGCTGTTTGTTCTGTTCTTCTTATTAAGAGATCACGACAAAATCATCAGCGTGGTTCGTCATATTTTGCCTTTATCTCGTAGCCAAGAAGACAAATTGCTAACCGAGATTGAGCAAGTATCGAAATCAGCTGTAATGGGTTCATTCTTAACCGCAATAGCGCAAGGTTTTGCGGGCGGGTTAGGTATGTGGATTGCCGGTTTCCCAGGCCTATTCTGGGGCACCATGATGGGCTTTGCCTCTTTCATCCCAGTTGTGGGTACCGCATTAATCTGGATCCCAGCAGCAACTTACTTGTTCCTAACAGGTGATACCACATGGGCAATTTTCCTAACGGTTTACTGTGTGGCAATTGTTGGTTCAATTGATAATCTTCTGCGTCCTCTTCTGATGCAAGGCAGCGCAGGCATGAACACCCTGATGATTTTCTTCTCACTATTGGGTGGTATTCAACTGTTTGGCTTGATTGGTCTTATCTATGGCCCGTTGATTTTTGCTATAACGATTGTCCTATTCAATATCTACGATGAAGAGTTTAAAGACTTTTTAAACCAGCAAGACAAGAGTTAACCGATTCTTAGGCAACTTGCTGCCGAACGCGTATTAAACACTTCAAGCTTGGGGCGGATTATGCGAAAATCCGCCCTCATTTTTTGATAACAATTCAATAGAGTGTCCTATGTCCGCCTACATTGCCCCAAGCCAGATTGCTCAGCGTCAACTCGCCTACTTTGAAGGCAAACATGTTTTAGTTGCTGGTGAGGCCGAAGACTTATTCCCTGTTGAATTAGCGAAGCATTGTGAATCTGTCTCTGTGTTCACTTCTAATTACAGCTACTACCGTCAGCTTGAAGGTTGTAGCACCATCCAACGTTTTTACGGTGCTGAGTTTACCGAAGAGACCAAAGCTGACTTAGTGATGCTCTACTGGCCGAAAGCCAAGGCAGAAGCTGAGTATTTGTTGGCGATGCTGTTTGCCAAGCTAGGTAAGGACACAGAGATTGTCGTTGTCGGTGAAAACCGCTCTGGCGTGAAAAGTATTGAGAAGATGTTTGCGCCTTACGGCAAGGTCGTAAAATACGATTCAGCGCGTCGCTGTTCTTTCTACTGGGGCCAATGCTTCGAACAGCCACAAGCGTTCAACTTACAAGACTGGTTTAAAACCTACACGGTTAACATTAGTGAGCAATCACTTACCGTAAAAAGTCTTCCTGGCGTATTCAGCCACGGTGAGTTCGATGTGGGTAGCCAACTGCTGTTGGATACTTTGCCAAAACTAAAAGGCAAGGTACTGGATTTTGGCTGTGGTGCTGGCGTATTAGGTGCAGTAATGGCGTCTCGTAACCCTGATATCGAGCTAGAAATGTGCGACATCAGTGCATTTGCCGTGGCATCAAGCCAAGCAACACTGGAAGCGAATGGTTTAACAGGTAAAGTCTTCGCATCAGATGTCTATTCTGATACAGCACAAGACTACCAATTCATCATCAGTAACCCACCATTCCACTCAGGTTTAGACACCAGCTACAGTGCAACGGAAACTCTGCTGGCGCAGGCACCGAAGCACTTAAAGCGTGCTGGAGAGTTATTCATCGTTGCGAACAGCTTCTTAAAATACATTCCAATTATTGAACAATCTTTTGGAAAATGCGCGACTCTAAATAAGACCACCAAATTCGCGATCTATCACGCAAACAAATAACCTCTCTAGCACAGCGCAGGGTCATTATCTGCGCTGTCTGTTCATATTTTTGTCAAAACTCTATAAAAATGAGCTTTTGCACACGCTTTAAATACCACTTACTTGTCAAAGTAAAAAAACTCGTTAATTTCGTTAAATTGGAACCCGTTAATTCTATTCTCTGTACTTGTTTTCGACTCTTTTAGCAGTACATCAAAGGAAAGTAGTACCCAATTTATGTTTAGATTCTATCGTAAGCAGAAGTTTAAGCGCCTTCAAAATACTCTAATGCTGGCATTTCTTGTCCTCAGTATTACCCCAGTGACACTAATCGCAATATTCTTCCTCCAGTCGCACAGTCAAGATCTACAGGAACAAAGCACCTCACATCTTGTTTCGGTTCGTGATACTAAGCAACAGCAAATCGTCGATTACCTTCAAGCTCAAGAGTCCCAAGTCATGGGCTTTGTACGATCAGAACTGGCTAATGCCAGTGGTGGGCGATTCTATGGATTGATCAATGCATTTCAAAGGCTCGGCCTAGATATTGACGAAGCACGTAGCAATGCACAGCAGCGTTATATTCAAGGATCAGGCGATCAAATCAAAACATCTATTCTTCCAGAATCGAACAGTTTTATTGGCAGTGAGCGTTATCGCCTACTACACAAACGCTACCACAACGCTTACCTAGAACTGCTTAAGCGCTCTGATTTTGACGATATCTTATTGATTGATATCAACGGTAACGTCGCTTATTCCGTATCTAAGCATGATGATTATGGCACCAATTTACTGACCGGTAAGTACAAGGATTCAAACCTAGGCACTACCTTTCAACAACTAAAAAAAGACGTAACCGACCGACGCAAATCTAATGAGGATTACACGCCTGTTATTGTCTCTGACTTTAAAGACGAGAATGGTAAACAAACAGCATGGTTAGGTGCGCCTATCGTACAGCAGGGCTATCTGCACAGCTATGCGATGTTTAGATTACCGATCAACGGCATAACGAAACTTATCGCGGATCTCAACAAGAGTTCAAATATTCAGACGCTGCTTGTGGGTGATGATCACCTGCCGCGTAGCCTTGCGCATTCGCAAGAATCGATCAACTTAAGCCTAGACGTTGTTGATAAAGCGCTTGCGGGCGAAACTGCAGTGGGTACGTTCGATAACACTCAAGATCAAGCGATCATAGCTGCCTATACGCCAATTGAACTCAAATATGCAACTTGGGCTCTCGTTGTCGAGTTGCCAGAGAAAGAAGCATTTTCCCGAATTCACCAGCTAGAAAAGATCTTCGTAATCGTAATGTTAACTGCAATCATTCTTGTATTTGTTTCATCGCATTACCTATCCAACTTCATCACATCGCCGCTCCTCAAACTCACTTGGGCAGCCGAGAAAGTATCTGCTGGTGATCTTGATGAAACGATGATCAATACCGAGCGAAAAGATGAGATAGGCCGCCTTGCAGTAAGCTTCGAACGAATGCAGCGCTCAATTCGCGAAAAGATGCAGCTGATAAGAAGCCAGAATGATGAACTTGAGGACAACCTTAAGACCATTCAAAAGCAAAACGAAGAGTTGCACCTTGCTAACAAACTAAAAGATGAGTTCTTAGCGACGACTTCTCACGAACTTAGAACACCACTGCATGGGATGGTTGGTATTGCCGAAGCACTAATATCTGGTGCGAACGGTCCAATTCCAGCTAACCAGAAATACCAGCTAGATATCATCATTAATAGTGGTCAGAGACTAGCAACACTGGTTGATGACCTGCTTGATTACCACAAAATGCGCTACGGCAGCTTGGATATTAAGAAATCTGCAGTTGATCTGTCTGCAGCCACCAGCTTGGTGCTTGAGCTGTCACATCACCTGCTGGGTAGTAAACCAATCCGCATTATTAACCAAGTTCCTAGTGATTTGGGGCTAGTTTCATCTGACCCTCAACGCCTTGAGCAAGTGATGTATAACTTGGTCGGTAATGCCATCAAGTACACATCAGAAGGTAAGATAGTCATCTCTGCAAGCGTTATTGACGACAACATTCGCGTGCAAGTTGTTGATACCGGACAAGGTATACCCGCTGAGTATCTAGAGCACATCTTTGAACCCTTAGTTCAAGCAGGTCAAGATGCAGGCAACTATCGTCAAGGTGCAGGGCTTGGGTTATCCATTAGCCGTCAACTGATTGAGCTTATGGGCGGGTCACTTTACGTAAGTAGTCAACCGATGCTTGGCACTACCTTCAGCTTTACGCTACCTTTAGCTACGCAAGAAGAATTGCAGAACTACAGCAAGTCTGGCAACTACTCACACTTTCAAGCTCCAGATTTAATTGATAATACTCAACAAGAAGACAGCGTTATCAATGAAAACCCTGACGGCCCACTCTTAGTAATCGCAGATGATGAGCCAGTAAACCTAAGAGTATTAGACAGTTTCTTGAAGTTAGAAGGTTTTCGAGTTCGTACCGCATGTGACGGCCCAGAAACCATTGGAATAATTGAAAAAGAGAAGCCTGAATTACTTCTACTCGACATCATGATGCCTGGTATGAGTGGCTACCAGGTTTGTGAGACACTGCGTAAACAATATGACCATGCACAGTTACCAATTATCATGCTTACGGCGCTTAACCAGGCAGAGGACCGAGTGCGAGGCTTCGAAGTCGGAGCCAATGACTACTTATCCAAGCCATTCAACAAACAAGAGTTAGCCGCTCGAATTACTGCGCACCTATCAGCAAGCAAAGCTGAGCAAAGACGACTTGAAAATGACCAACTGCAACTAGAGCTTAAACACAGAGCCATGGTTGAAGCTAATTTACTAGAGACACAAGGACGTTTACTAGAACAGTTAGAATCAGCCCCTGAAGCCATTATATGTATTCGTGATGATCAACGTATTCGCTTCGCCAACGAAGCAGCAGCGAAACTCTTTAGGCGTGGGCAAGAGCAACTTAAGCGTTCAATGGCTGACGAAATCATTGCTCCTAAGTACCTCAAAATAGAACAAGCCCACTACTGCGGTGATATTGATATCTACATAGATGACACACGTCAGCGCATTCCAAGTGATATCCTTAAGCTACCTGAAGGCTCAGGGCTCGACACCATGTACATCTTCAATGTGGGTGGTGGCGTTAACTCAAACCGAGTCAATAACCTTGAAACGGCGGTTGAGGCACTTTCAAGCTACGCCTTTGAAGGTGACAAAGATAAGCTCCAACAGCTGAAAGAGCTCGGAGGTGAGTTTACTCGTATCGCAGATAAAGCGAGCGGTGAAGGTAAAAATAAACAGGAATTAATGCGTGAAGTATTGGTTGATGCCATGACCAATGCCATCATTTACTGGGAATCAGTAACAGGTGAAACTAAGTTTGCCTTCGCAGAGAAGAGTGGCTTGTGGCGCGTCTACTTAGACCGCAGTACGCTGCAAACTCGAACACTAGACAAATACCTACGCGTAGAAACCCTACCGAAAACGCCTCGCTGGCGAACGGTACTGAGCTCAATCGAATTCATACTGGAACACTGCAAAGAACAGACGCCAGAAAGAACCCACATTGAGATGCTAAGGGATAAACTTCAGAAACTACTGACCAGTTAAACCCTGAACCAACATCACGATACTTTGAATAATGGAGCCCACCTAGCGTGGGCTTTTTTGTACGCCTAATAATCACAAAAAGTAGAATCCCAACACTTGCAACGCACTTTTTTTACGTCTTTAAACAAGGAAGAATTCACGCCAATTACGCACAGTGCGTCCTCGTAACCGTCAGTACTTTTCGTTCTATTCTCAATAATATCTGACCGTTAGCTGACTCTTTGTTGCAGTTTGAGAAGCGAGTCACAACAGAACGGCAGATTTAATTTTCTAGGGAAATTTAACGTAAAACTGGCAAGTGACCAAGATCTACAATTATACCAACGTAGGTTAAATCATTATAATAAAAAGCCTTTAACGTTAGTGACTACTTACACATAGCAAAAACCTCAAAACCAAATGCGAGTCACATCACCTTAACAATTGCGAACAAAAAACCACCAAAGCAACCTATTTTAACGTTAATGACGTGGGGTTGTGTATTTTTAACGTTTTTGACGGGAAACGAGTTTGATTAATTCATCGATAAGGTGTTTTCTTACTCCTGCCAAAGGCCTACAGGCCACTCTTACCACTTCTCGGAATCAGCGATGAATCTGGAGCAACGAAGAAGAAGAAGAGGTAGGCCTTTAACCAGAGTGTGTATCTACTAAGCAAATTTAGCGACAGATAACATTCAATCCATTAGTGAAATGAAAGCAAATAGTAAGGAACAGCTATGCTTGCCAATATAAAAAAAACAGCAATAGCAACAGCAATTATTGCAACTGCTACAACAGGTTTTGCATCAGTAGCAACCGCTGCAGAACGCAGTGAACTGACCGTTCACCCGAAAGAGTACACTACATTCGTACGTAACTTTAACCCGTACCTTGGTGCTACTAACCTACATACTACAACTGACTTCATGTATGAGCCGCTAGTAGTATTTAACGAAATGCACGGTAACACTCCAGTGTTCCGTCTAGCTGAAAACTTCAAGATGTCAGATGATCTGATGAGCGTTGTTTTCGACATTCGTAAGGGTGTGAAATGGTCTGACGGAGAAACTTTCTCTGCTGATGATGTTGTTTTTTCTTTCAACCTTGTAAAAGAGAAACCAGAGCTTGACCAATCTGGTATCAACTCTTGGGTAACTTCTGTAGAAAAACTGAACGACAACCAAGTTAAGTTTACACTAACCGAAGCAAACTCAAACGTACCTTACGAGATTGCTAAAGTACCTGTAGTACCTAAGCACATCTGGAAAGACGTTAAAGATCCATCAACGTTTACCAATGAGAACCCAGTAGGTTCTGGTCCATTTACAGAAATCGATACGTTTACAGCCCAACTATACATCCAGTGTGCAAACCCGAACTACTGGGATGCAGACAACCTAGATGTTGACTGTCTACGTGTTCCACAAATTGCGAACAACGACCAATTCCTAGGTAAAGTTGTAAACAGTGAAATGGACTGGACGTCTTCTTTCGTTCCAGATATCGATCGTACATACGCAGCAGCTAGCCCTAAACACCACTACTGGTACCCGCCGGCAGGTACACAGGCATTCATCGTTAACTTCAAGCACCCTGATGCTGCGAAACATGAAGCATTGAGCAACGTTGACTTCCGTCGTGCTTTCTCTATGGCTCTTGACCGTCAAACTATCATCGACATCGCATTCTACGGTGGCGGTACTGTGAACGATTTCGCATCGGGTCTTGGCTACGCGTTTGAAGCTTGGTCTGATGAAAAAACTCACGACAAGTACAAAGGCTTCAACACATACAACGCTGAAGGCGCGAAGAAGCTTCTTGCTGACGCTGGCTTCAAAGATGTAAACAAAGATGGTTTTGTTGACACTCCATCAGGCAAGTCTTTCGAACTAATGATTCAATCGCCAAACGGCTGGACTGACTTCAACAACACAGTTCAACTAGCGGTAGAACAGCTGAACGAAATCGGTATTAAAGCGAAAGCTCGTACACCTGACTTCTCTGTTTACAACCAAGCAATGCTTGAAGGTACATACGACGTAGCATACACAAACTACTTCCATGGTGCGGATCCATACACGTACTGGAACAGTGCTTACAACTCATCACTACAATCTGGTGATGGTATGCCTCGTTTCGCAATGCACTTCTACAAAAACGATAAGCTAGATGGTCTTCTAAACAGCTTCTACAAAACAGCTGATAAGAACGAGCAGCTAGATATTGCACACGGTATCCAGCAAATCATCGCTGCAGACCAAGTGACAATCCCAGTGATGTCTGGTGCTTACATGTACCAATACAACACAACTCGCTTCACTGGTTGGTGGAACGAAGAAAATCCAAAAGGCCGTCCAAACATTTGGGCTGGTATTCCAGAGCGTCTACTTCATGTACTGGACCTAAAACCAGTTAAATAAGTAATCGTTCAATCCTTGCGGCGTAACCTCTTACGCCGCTTATAAAAATCCCCACTCTCTCAATTGAAAGTATGGCGCTAGTCGTCAGGGGATTTTTCGTTCCAAATTTCGCTAGGAGCGACCTGAATCCAGAAACAGGGAAACAATCTGGGTGAGTAAGGTGTGAGTTATGGGTTATTTTTTAAGACGTTTGTCATTTTATTTTGTCGCGCTATTAGTTGCAGCGACGTTAAACTTTATTATTCCAAGAGCAATGCCTGGTGACCCAGTTACCATGATGTTTGCGAACGCTTCTGTACAAGTTACTCCTGAGCGTATTGCTGCAATGAAAGAACTATTAGGCTTCGTTGATGGCGGCTATTTTGTTCAATACGTAGCGTACATGAAGAACATTCTAAGCTGGGAGCTTGGTACATCAATTCAATTCTACCCACTTTCTGTTAATACACTGTTGGGTGGAGCATTTGGTTGGTCGCTATTCTTAGCAGGCACCGCCGTTATTCTTTCTTTCTCTATTGGTTCAATCCTAGGTATTTTCGCAGCGTGGAAACGCGGCAGTAAATACGATGCCTTCGTAACTCCAGGAATGCTGATTCTACAAGCAGTTCCTCAAGTTGTTATCGCAATGATTGCACTATTTACCTTTGCAATTGGCTTGAAGTGGTTCCCAACAGGTTACGCCTATACCGCAGGTACGATTCCAGATTGGACAAGCTGGGCATTCATTAAAGATGTCGCTTACCACGCCTTTTTACCTTTGCTATGTGCATCCATTGTTCAAATTGGTGGCTTCCTAGTAAACATGCGTAACAACATGATCAACCTACTAGCCGAAGACTACATCACAATGGCGAAAGGCAAAGGCCTTAGCGAAAACCGAGTGGTGTTCAATTACGCAGCTCGTAACGCGATGCTACCAAGTGTGACAGCGCTTTCGATGTCTCTAGGTATGGCAATCGGTGGTCAGTTAATTATCGAAATTATCTTTAACTACCCAGGTCTTGGCAGCGTACTTTTCAACGCAATTAACGCTCGTGATTACCAAGTACTGCAAGGTCAGCTGCTTATCATGACGCTATTCATGCTGTTCTTTAACCTAGTTGCAGACATGCTTTACGTTGTTCTTGACCCTCGTCTTCGTAAGGGTGGTAAATAATCATGAAAGACTTTCTAAAACTCATTTGGCGTAACCCGATGGCCCTAACAGGCGTCATCATCCTAAGTATTTTTATTCTTGGCGCTATTGCAGCTCCATTAATCACCAAACATGTACCAGACAAGCGTACAGGTAACCCACACGAATATCCTGGTTTCGTGGTGAAGTCTGCACAAACTAACCCTGATGGCTGGGTTGCTCAAAACCTAGCAGACGACCGTCGTACATTGATCATGTCCAAAAAGGCAGACCACGTACTAGGTACAACTCGTATGGGTCGTGACGTTTGGTCTCAAGTTGTATACGGCGCACGCGTATCTCTTGCTGTAGGTTTTGGTGCGGGTCTAACAGTATGTTTACTCGCAACTGTTATTGGTGTTTCTGCAGGTTACTTCGGTGGCCGTGTCGATGACGTTCTAACAGCCGCAATGAATATCATGCTAGTAATCCCTCAATACCCATTACTGTTCGTAGTAGCTGCCTTTATCGGTGAGGCAGGGCCACTCACCATAACCTTGGTTATCGGCTTTATGTCCTGGGCTTGGGGCGCCCGTGTTGTTCGCTCCCAGACCTTAGCACTGCGTGAAAAAGAGTTTGTAAAAGCCGCTGAAGTTTTGGGTGAATCTTCATTCCGCATCATCTTCGTAGAGATTCTGCCAAACCTTATCTCTATCGTTGGCGCAAGCTTCATCGGTTCGGTGATGTACGCAATCATGATGGAAGCAACCATCTCGTTCCTAGGTCTTGGTGACCCGAACACAATCAGCTGGGGCATCATGCTTTACAACGTTCAAACCTCTTCATCAATGCTGATTGGCGCTTGGTGGGAACTGTTGGCTCCTTGTATCGCACTGACACTACTTGTAACTGGCCTTGCTCTACTTAACTTCGCTGTCGATGAAATTGCTAACCCGCAACTGCGTTCTCACAAAGGCATGAAGCGTTGGAAGAAACTAGCAGCTCAAGACAAAGAAGAACGTGAACCAGAACTACCACCACAAAATGCACTTTGGAGCGGAGATAAATAATCATGTCTGAACCACTAATTTCTATCCGCAACTTATGCGTGGATTACATTACAGAGTCTGGCGATGTTCGTGCGTGTAACAACGTAAGTTTCGACATCGCTCCAGGTGAAGTATTCGGCCTAGCTGGTGAATCTGGCTGTGGTAAATCAACGGTCGCTTTCTCTCTTATGCGTCTTCATAAGCCGCCCGCTTACATCAGTGGTGGTGAGGTTATCTTCAACGGTGAGAACATCCTGGAATACAGTGATGACCGTATGCAGTCGTTCCGTTGGAGCGAGATGTCGATGGTATTTCAGAGCGCAATGAACGCACTCAACCCAGTACTACCGATGGAAGAGCAGTTCTGTGACGTAATTATGCGTCACACCAACATGACTCGTGAGCAAGCTCAACAACGTGCTGAAGGTCTACTTGAAATCGTAGATATTCACCCGAGCCGATTGAGTGACTACCCTCACCAATTCTCTGGTGGCATGCGTCAGCGCTTAGTTATCGCTATCGCTCTCGCACTGAATCCAAAGCTGATCATCATGGATGAGCCGACAACCGCACTTGATGTGGTTGTACAACGCGAAATCCTACAAAAGATCTATGCACTGAAAGAAGAGTTTGGCTTCTCGATTCTGTTCATCACCCATGACTTGTCATTGATGGTCGAGTTCTCTGACCGCATCGGCATCATGTACTCGGGTGAGCTAATCGAAGTGGCTAACTCTCAAGATATTCTAGAAAACCCTTACCACCCTTACACCAAAGGGCTGGGAAGTTCTTTCCCTCCACTGACAGGGCCAAAGACAAAGTTAGCAGGTATTCCGGGTAACCCTCTGAACCTGTTAGAGATCCCTGAAGGGTGTCGTTTCCAAGCTCGTTGTGACCGTGTACATGAAACGTGTACCAAGGTGCCAACCAAGCTGCGTTCTATCGACCCGGGACATTTGTCTAACTGCCACCTGTACGGTGACCCAATAGTACAAAGGAAGCTATAGCTTGCACGCTGACTCAGCGTGAATAACGAACAAGGCGGCTCGACCGCCTAAAAACAAGCAAAGCGAATAAGGATTCTGGAGACAATTATGAGCAAAGATTTAGGTCAATTATTGGTGGAAGGCAAGAATGTCGTAAAAGACTTCCCAATAAGCAGTACCACCATTCAAACCCCGATGATGCGTGCAATTAACGACGTGTCATTCAAGATGTACAAAAGCCGCGGCCTAGCAGTGGTTGGTGAGTCTGGTTCAGGCAAATCAACAACCGCAAAAATGATCGCAAAAATGTATGCGCCTTCAGGCGGCACGATCGAATACAAAGGTCGTGATATCCAAGAGATCTCAAGCAGAAAAGATCTTATGCACTACCGTGAAGGCGTGCAGATGGTATGGCAAGACCCGTTTGGTTCATTGAACCCAACGCACAATATCTTCCACCACATTGCTCGACCACTGTTGATCCACAAGAAAGTATCTCCGGGTAACAAGAAAGAGTTAGAAGAACGCGTTTACGATCTTTTAGAGCAAGTAGGCTTAATCCCACCAAAAGAGACGGCGCAAAAATACCCTCACCAACTCTCTGGTGGTCAGCGTCAACGTGTCAACCTAGCCCGCAACATCGCGGTAGGTGCCGAAGTTGTATTAGCTGATGAACCAACTTCAATGCTTGATGTATCGATTCGTGCTGGTGTTTTGAACCTGATGGAAGAGATGAAGTTTGAGAAGCAAATGTCACTTCTTTACATCACTCACGATATCGCAACCGCTCGTTACATTGCTGAAGATCTTTCAGTGATGTACGTGGGACACATGGTGGAATGGGGCGATACCGATGATGTGATTGCTAACCCTCAACACCCTTACACTCAGCTATTGGTTTCGGCAGTTCCAGATCCTAAGAAATCGATACACGACCAACTAGCAGGTAACAAAGGGGAGATCCCACTTTGGACACCAGTATCAGCAGGTTGCCCATTTGCAGGCCGTTGTACTCACGCGATGGACAAGTGTAAAGAACAGCTGCCAGGAGTTACACAGTTAGCTGATAACCACTTTGTACGTTGTTACCTACACGAAAGCTAAGCAATAAAGTCCAAGTTAGGGTCTGCGGACCCTAACTATTTATATCCAAAACATTCAAGTACCTAGCCAATAGAAACTAGGACTGTCGGAGAATATTGATGCTGTTATTGACCAACCATATTGGCTATGAGTCCACAGGCCCAAAGCAAGCTATCTTACAAACAAAGAAAGCTCGTCTATCGAGCACTACGGCTTTACTCGTCTGTGCTGACAACCATATGACTGTCGGAAGTTTTGATGTGGTTAAACAAGGCCATGTAGCAAATTGGCATCAAGGACAATTCTTCACTATCGATTTCAGTTCAGTTACTGAATCTGGTCGCTACTACCTGCGCTTTGATAACCTACGCTCAGAAGTGTTCGAGATCGGGAGCAACCTATTAATGAACCACACCTTTTCTGATGTGCTTCATTACTTCAAGTCACAACGTTGTGGCGGCACTTTTGACAAGAAAGATCGACAAGCAAAAATTCTCGGCACTGACAGATACGTCGATGTACACGGTGGATGGTATGACGCATCAGGCGATGTAAGTAAGTACTTTAGCCACCTATCTTATGGTAACTACCTCAATCCTCAACAGATTCCTATGGTTGTTTGGAACATGCTTAAAAGCGTGCGCTTAACCATCAATAACCCTGACTTCCCAAAATTCTCCATGACTCGTCTAACGGAAGAGGCTCTGTTCGGTGCCGACTTCTTAGTGCGCATGCAAGACGCTGACGGATACTTTTATATGACGGTATTCGACAAATGGAGTAAAGATATCAACCAACGCGATATCTGCGCTTATGCGACTCAAGAAGGTCATAAATCAACGGACTTACAAGCGGGCTACCGACAAGGTGCAGGTGTTGCTATCGCATCATTAGCTGCAGCTTCTGAGCTTGAAATCTCTGGCGGCTACTCGAGCCACACATACCTTGAAACGGCTGTTAAGGGTTACTGGCATCTAAAAGAGTACAACCTCCAGTATCTAAACGATGGTGAAGAGAACATCATCGATGAGTATTGCGCCCTACTCGCAGCCAATGAGCTGTATCGCGTAACACAAGACCAGCAATACCTATCAGAAGCAAGAACTTGGGCGACTCGTTTAATCTCTCGCCAACATTCAGATGATTCATTTGAGCACTTCTGGTCGGCAAACTCTGATGGCTCTCGTCCATACTTTCACGCAGCTGAAGCCGGTCTTCCTGTGATTACACTATGCGAATACATCAACAACGAAACCGATGCTGAATTAAAAGAACAGGCGCGCACAGTTGTTGAACAAGCTTGTCAGTTCGAAATCAACATCACCGATAAAGTCACCAACCCATTTGGCTATCCAAGACAATACGTTAAATCTGTCGATGGTGATAAACGTGATGCCTTTTTCGTCGCTCAACAGAACGAAACCGGTTACTGGTGGCAAGGCGAAAACGCACGCCTTGGCTCACTCGCAACCATGGCTTACCTAGTTCAACCGCACATTAAAGATAGCGAACTTCAAGAGCGCTTAATCCAGCTTTCACAAAATAGCCTTGATTGGATCTTGGGCCTCAACCCATACCACATGTGCATGCTCGATGGTCATGGACATAACAACCCAGACTACCTGCCTCTGCTTGGTTTCTTCAATGCGAAAGGCGGTATCTGTAATGGCATCACAGCTGGTTTTGACGATGAACAAGGCATTGCGTTCAATCCACCAGCACAAAAAGATGACATGCTTCAAAACTGGCGTTGGGGTGAGCAATGGATCCCTCATGGTGCGTGGTTCCTATTAGCAACCGCTGCGCAATTCAATTTCCTAGCACAGCGTAAGGAGCAATAATCATGACTCTTTACTACGTAGGTATTGATGGTGGTGGCACTTCTTGTCGTGCGCGTATTCGCGATGACCAAGGCACACTCATTGGTGAAGCGAAAAGTGGCAGCGCCAACATCCTTTTGGGTGTTGATGTAGCGATGAGCTCAATTGTTGATGCGATTACTCAAGCGGCGCAGCAAGGGCAACTCGACTCTAACGATTTTTCTAATATGCATGTTGGTTTGGCGCTAGCTGGCGCAGAGCAAAAGTCAGCATGGCTCGACTTCATGGCACAGACACACCCTTTCGCTAGCATGACGTTAAATACCGACGCTTATGGTGCTTGTATTGGTGCTCACAATGGCCAAAACGGAGCAATCATGATTGGTGGTACGGGTTCTTGCGGTATCTACCTAAAAGACGGTGAGCAACATGTGGTTGGCGGTCGTGAATTTCCGATTTCAGATCAAGGCGGCGGCGCAGTCATGGGCTTACGTTTGATTCAACAAGTCTTGCTTGCAGAAGACGGAATTCGCAGCAAAACCCCGCTGACTCTACATGTGATGAATCACTTTAATAATGATGTGGATGCCATTGTCGAATGGTCAAAAGGCGCGATTCCAAAGGATTACGGTCAATTCTCACCAGTTATTTTTCAACTCGCTAACGAAGGTGACGAACTGGCTATCGATATGCTCAAGCAAACCGCGGCTGATATCGAAATGTTTGTCTTAGCACTGCATCGAAAAGGCGCTGACAAGGTGTGCTTAATGGGAAGTATCGCTGAGCGTATTCTCAACTGGCTATCACCACCAGTACAACAATGGATCGTTAAACCTCAATTCGACGCTATTGAAGGCGCATTGATGTTTGCCGGAAAACCACAACACAACTTGTATCAACAGGCTTAGCAGGGAAGTTATATGAATTATCGCATCGACTTAGCTGTTCTTTCTGAACAAAAAAATAACTGTCGATTTGGCCTTACGGTACATAACTTAAGTGACCTCGACGTAAAAGATTGGTCTCTGCACTTTGCATTTGATCGATTCATCCTTCCAGAGAGTTTATCGCAAGGAGAGCTGACTCAAGTTGGCAGCTTTTGCTCGTTCACACCAAGTTCGTCAGTGTTAAAGGCCAACAACCATTACTACCTTGAATTCAGTATTCAAAGCGCACCATTCCGCTTCTATTCGGATGGCTTGAATGATGCCTTTATCCAATCGTACTCAAAGGGAGAAGCCTCTGTTCTGCCGGTGGCTATCTCTCCAATAGTGCTAGCATCTCCTTATAGTGAACGTAGTCAACTTCCAGCAGTAAGCGCTTCAAGGCTAGCTCTCATCCCACGTCCAAACAAGCTCAAGGTTGATCAAGGTCATTTTGAACTAAACAGCAATTGTAAAGTTGAGATTAAATCTCACCTTGCAGACAACGCCGTGACTTGGTTAGAACAAGAGTTGCTCTCTACCTTTGATTTATCTCTAGTTACCGAGAATAGCGGCAACATTCTATTTCGTAATAACCCAACTTTAGATGAAGCCGAGTACAAACTAAATATCACCTCACAACACGTTAATATTGAGTCTGGTAGCCAGTCTGGCTTTATCCATGCCGTCGCTAGCTTAATACAATTAATTGAGCCGTCGGGTAGTACTCGTTTTTCTCTTCCATGTTGCAAAATCGCCGACCAACCTCGCTTTAAGTACCGCGGAATGATGTTGGACTGTGCTCGTCACTTCCACTCTGTGGAGCAAGTGAAGCGTTTGATCAACCAATTGGCGCAGTACAAATTCAACGTTTTTCACTGGCACCTAACCGATGATGAAGGCTGGAGAATTGAGATAAAGAGCCTGCCACAGCTAACAGAAATTGGCGCTTGGCGTGGCCCTGATCATGCATTAGAACCGCAATACACCCACATTGCTGACAACTATGGCGGCTTCTACACACAACAACAGATTCGCGAAGTCATTGAATATGCAGAGCAACGCAGCATCACGGTGATCCCAGAGATCGATATTCCGGGACACTGCCGTGCCGCAATCAAATCACTGCCTGACATGTTGGTAGAGCAAGCTGACACCACTCAATACAAGAGCATTCAGCACTACAACGACAACGTCCTAAACCCAGGTTTACCAGGCACTTACCAATTTCTAGATGCAGTTATTGAAGAAGTCGCAGAGCTGTTCCCGAGCGAATTAATTCACATGGGTGCAGACGAAGTGCCACCGGGAGTGTGGAGCAACAGCCCTGCTGCTCAAGCGTTGATGAAAGAGCACCAGTACCAAGACAGCAAAGACCTACAAGGTCACCTATTCCGCTATGCCGAAAACAAGCTTAAGCAACTCGGCAAACGCATGGTCGGCTGGGAAGAAGCACAGCACGGCGACAAAGTGAGTAAAGAGACCATCATCTACTCATGGCTCAGTGAAGAAGCGGCTGTCAATTGCGCTCGCCAAGGCTTTGATGTGGTGTTGCAACCTGCACAGTTTACCTATCTCGACATGACCCAAGATTATGCACCGGAAGAACCGGGCGTAGATTGGGCTGCCGTTATCCCATTAGAACAAGCTTATACCTACGAAGCACTTGCTGAGATATCCGACACCGATCCAATTCGTAAGCGGATCCGCGGAATTCAGTGTGCTCTATGGTGTGAGATCGTCACCAACCAAAAGCGTATGGATTACATGGTATTCCCAAGAATTAGCGCTTTAGCTGAAGGATGTTGGACACATAAAAACAACCGAAACTGGCTAGATTACCTATCTCGCCTAAAGGGGCATCTGCCATTACTCGACAGACTCAATGTTGATTATCGCAACCCTTGGAAAGCTCAATAAAACAAACCAAAGCGACACTCACATCGAACGGTTGCTGACTTAAATTAAGTTGCTGACTCAAATTAAGGTGCTCAGTTAGATACGACTCAGCATCACTATTTAAAAATTAGCTGCATTGATGCAGTTTGTTAAAAAGGAAATGACAATGAAATACGGCTATTTCGATAACGACAATCGCGAATACGTCATCACTCGCCCTGATGTACCAGCACCTTGGACCAACTACCTAGGTACTGAAAAGTTTTGTACTGTAATTTCGCACAATGCGGGCGGTTACTCGTTCTACAATTCTCCGGAATACAACCGTGTTACTAAGTTCCGTCCAAACGGCACATTCGACCGCCCAGGACACTATGTTTACCTGCGTGATGATGATACGGGTGATTACTGGTCTATCTCTTGGCAGCCAGTGGCAAAAAGCCTAGATGAAGCGAACTACGAAGTTCGTCACGGTCTGTCATACTCAAAATTCAAATGTGAATACAGCGGCATTACCGCAACTAAGACTCTCTTTGTGCCTAAGGGTGAAGATGCAGAAGTTTGGGACGTTGTATTAAAGAACAACACTGACAAGCCAAGAACCATCAGCACTTTCTCGTTTGTTGAGTTCTCTTTCAGTCATATTCAATCGGATAACCAAAACCATCAGATGTCTTTGTACTCTGCGGGCACGTCTTACCAAGAAGGTGTTCTGGAATACGATCTGTACTACAACACTAACAACTTTGAAGGCTTCTACTACC
The DNA here is from genome assembly GCF_041439575.1 of Vibrio sp. 5S239. Taxonomy (NCBI): domain Bacteria; kingdom Pseudomonadati; phylum Pseudomonadota; class Gammaproteobacteria; order Vibrionales; family Vibrionaceae; genus Vibrio; species Vibrio sp. 5S239. Next base: position 200,090 of record NZ_JBGOOM010000003.1, read on the forward strand.
TAGCTTCAACTTTCTCGCCAGACAGCTACGATGGTCAGCGTGACAACTTCCTTGGCATGTATCGTGATGAAGCTAACCCAATTGCAGTTGAAAACGGTAAATGTTCTAACAGCGCTCAAACCTGTTACAACCACTGTGGTTCTCTACATAAACAATTCACGATTCAACCGGGTGAAGAAGTTCGCTTTGCGTATGTACTTGGTATAGGTAAAGGCAACGGTGAACGCCTACGTGAGAAGTACCAAGACACAGCAAACGTAGACGCCGCTTTCCAAGGCATCAAAGATCACTGGGACGAGCGTTGCAACAAATTCCAAGTTAAGTCGCCAAACGAAGGCTTAGATACAATGATCAACACGTGGACGCTATACCAAGCGGAAACCTGTGTGGTTTGGTCACGCTTTGCATCATTCATCGAAGTTGGCGGTCGTACTGGTCTTGGTTACCGTGATACGGCGCAAGACGCTATTTCAGTACCTCATGCCAACCCACAAATGACCAAGAAGCGTATTATCGACCTGCTTCGCGGCCAAGTGAAAGCGGGCTACGGTCTACACTTGTTCGATCCTGACTGGTTCGATCCAGAGAAAGCCGACGTTGAGCCATCAAAATCACCAACGGTTGTTCCAACACCGTCAGATGACGACAAGATCCACGGCATTGAAGACACATGTTCTGATGATCACCTATGGATCGTTCCGACCATAATCAAATACGTAATGGAAACCGGTGAGCACGACTTCTTTGATGAAGTGATCCCATACGCAGACGGTGGCGACGCGACAGTTTACGAACACATGAAAGCGGCACTGAACTTCTCTGCTGAATACGTGGGTCAAACGGGTATTTGTAAAGGCCTTCGTGCTGACTGGAATGACTGTTTGAACCTAGGTGGCGGTGAATCGTCAATGGTTTCATTCCTGCACTTCTGGGCGCTACAAGAATTCTTGGACCTTGCTAAGTTCCGCAATAATGACGCTGACGTTGCTAAATACACTGAAATGGCAGCGAATGTTCGCGAAGCGTGTGAAACGCACCTTTGGGATGACGAGGGTGGCTGGTACATCCGTGGTCTAACTAAAAATGGCGACAAGATCGGTACCGCTCAACAAGCTGAAGGTCGTGTACACCTTGAGTCAAATACGCTAGCCGTTCTATCTGGCGCGGTATCTCAAGAACGCGGTGAGAAAGCGATGGACGCTGTTGATGAGAACCTATTCTCTGAATACGGCCTACACCTAAACTCTCCTTCATTTGCAACACCAAACGATGACATCGGCTTCGTAACTCGCGTTTACCAAGGCGTAAAAGAGAACGGTGCAATCTTCTCTCACCCTAACCCATGGGCTTGGGTAGCAGAGGCGAAACTTGGCCGTGGTGACCGTGCGATGAAATTCTACGACGCACTAAACCCGTACAACCAAAACGACATGATTGAAACGCGTTACGCAGAACCATACTCGTACGTGCAGTTCATCATGGGTAAAGATCACCAAGACCACGGCCGTGCAAACCACCCTTGGTTAACGGGTACGTCGGGTTGGGCTTACTTCGCGGTAACCAACTTCATTCTTGGTGTCCGTACAGGCTTTGAAGGCTTAACAGTTGATCCTTGTATCCCGACTGATTGGCCAGAGTTCGAGGTTACTCGTCAATGGCGTGGCGCGACTTACAACATCAAAGTGCAAAACCCGAATGCAGTAAGCAAAGGCGTTGCCTCTATCACTATCAATGGTGAGTCAGTTGAAGGCGCAATCCCAGTACAAGCAGAAGACAGCGTGAACGATGTTATCGTTGTTCTAGGCTAGTCACGCAATTTAACGAACAGCTCTTGTCTCAAGTCTTTACAGGCTTGAGACAATGAGACTAAAAGGATTTTCTAATGATTAAATTTGGTACAGGTGGCTGGCGCGCTTTCATTGGTGAGGAGTTCACTAGAGAAAACGTCCGTTTGGTAGCGCAAGCACTCGCTAACATCATCAACAACGAAGATGCAGCCAAGAATGGGTTTGTGATCGGCTATGACCGTCGCTTCCTTTCCGATAAAGCCGCATGTTGGTTTGCAGAAGTACTTGCGGCGAACAACATCAAAGTAAGCTTCATCGATAAGTTTGTTCCAACACCTATCGTGATGTTCCAAGCAAAAGAGATGGGCTGCACCTACTCGGCGTGTATTACCGCTTCTCACAACCCCGCTGATTACAATGGTATTAAGGTGTTCATTGAAGGCGGCCGCGATGCCGATGAGATCATCACAGAGAAGATCGAACAGCAAATCGCAACACTGACCAACGAAGATGTTATCCGCGTCGATTTCGAACAAGCATTAAACGACAAAGAAATCGAGATCATCAACCCGATGAACGACTTTGTTGATTCAATCATCAACTTCATCGATATCGATTCGATCAAGAAAGCTAACCTACGTGTACTGATTGATCCAATGTTTGGCGTGGCAAAAAATGCGCTGCAAACAGTGCTGATTAACGGTCGCTGTGATGTCGACGTCATCAACGATGGCAAAAACCCAGATTTTGGTGGCTTGATGCCATCGCCAAATGCTGCAACGCTCTATCGATTGAAGCACTTAGTTGCGGCTGAAGGTTACGACATTGGTATTGGTACTGATGGCGATGCCGACCGTTTAGGCATCATTGATGAAAAAGGTCACTTCATTCACCCTAACGAAGTGCTGCTACTTCTTTACTACTACTTATTGGAATACAAAGGCTGGAAAGGTTCTGTGGTTCGAAATATCGCAACCACACATCTATTGGATAAAGTGGCGGCAGATCATGGAGAGAAGAGCTTTGAGGTTCCTGTAGGCTTTAAGCATATCAGCTCGCAAATGGAAGCTGATGATTCTCTGATTGGCGGCGAAAGTTCGGGTGGTTTAACTATTCGAGGCCACATCAAAGGTAAGGATGGCGTATTTGCTTCAAGCTTACTGGTTGAGATGATCAGTGTGACGGGCAAGAAGCTGTCTGAATTACTTGATGAGATTTACTCTAAGTATGGCTATGCGTATACAGCGGAAGGGGATTGCAAATTCAAACCTTCAGAGAAAGAAGCGCTCTACACAAAAATCTACGTAGAGAAACAACTGCCTGAGTTTGAATACGAAATTGAAAAAGTCAGCTATGAAGATGGCGCTAAGGTGTACTTCAAGAATGGCGGCTGGGTCATTGCTCGCTTCTCAGGAACAGAGCCGTTACTACGAATCTTCGCAGAAATGGAAGATAAAGACACTGCAGAACATGTTCTTCAAAAAGTGAAAGACTTCCTCTCTCTATAGGCTTATAGAGTGCAGCAGTTTTGTATGGGCTTAACAAATCACTGCCTTGTTAAAGCCTATAAGTGAAGAACCCTTGCCCAGTACTTTGATTAAAGTGCTGGGCTTTTTTATCGCGATTCTTGTAACGATTAGTATCGCGTTATATCTCTTTAAAAAGCCAATACGCCTTTGGTATCTACTTTTACGTTGACCGGCATACCCACTTCAAGTGCTTCTGACGAGGTTGCTAATAACTTTTGACCATGCGCTTCGATGACATAACGACAGTGATCGCCCATAAATTGCTGCTCTAACACTGAAATAGCACTGTCTTGTTCATAACTAGCTTGAATATGCTGTGGTCTTAAAAGAAGCTCACACGCACTGCCGAATTTGATCTCCGTTTGCGGTTTGGCTTCAACCATACCCAAACTGGTTTCAAATTCATGCTCTGAAATACGCTGTGCATTAAGGTAGCTACCACCGCCCAAAAAGTCTGCAACGAACTTACTCGAAGGATGGAAATATAACTCAGATGCCGAACCATACTGTTCAATCACACCATGGTTCATTACTGCCATCTTATCTGCAAATGCGAACGCTTCTTCACGGCTGTGAGTTACGAAGATTGCTGTGACACCCTGCTTCTTAAAAATCTTACGAATCTGAGAAATCAACTCATGGCGAACCTGAGTATCGATGTTTGAGAATGGTTCATCTAACAGTAGTAAGTCTGGCTTATATGCCAAAGAACGAGCAATCGCCACTCGCTGCTGTTGACCACCCGAAAGTTGGTGTGGATATCGGTCACCGAATTCATCTAAATGAACCAACTCCAACATCTCTTGGACCTTCTCTTTCTTTTGATGTTCAGAGAGATCTTTCAAGCCAAAACCGACATTCTGGTTGACCGTCAAGTGCGGGAACAAGGCGTAATCTTGGAAAATCATACCGATGTTTCGTTGTTCTGGTGGCAACCAACGCTCACCATCATCGATGGTTTGACAGTTTAAGCTCATTACGCCGCGACTCAATGGAAGTAAACCCGCAATCGCCTTAAGCAAGGTGGTTTTTCCGCAGCCACTTGCACCAAGCAGACAAACAATTTCACCATGCTCAACTTCTAAAGAAAGCGCTTCCAAAATGGTTTGCGACTCATACTTACACGTCAGCTCTTTAATTGATAATGCACAACTCATTAGTGTTTCTGCTCCAAGGAACGGTTTACGATGATCAGAGGAATTAAACCCACCAACACCAATAATACAGCAGGCATCGCCGCCAATTCTAGGTGCTCATCTGAGGCATAGTTATAAACATAAGTCGCCAATGTTTCGAAATTGAAAGGACGTAACAGCAATGCCGCATTTAACTCTTTCATTGATTCGATAAACACCAATAAACCAGCGATCAGCGCGCCGCGCTTAATCAAAGGTAAATGAACACGACGCAACATCTGGTTGGTATTGCAACCCATGGTTTTAGAAGCCATATCCAATGAAGGAGATACTTTACTTAGGCTACTTTCGATACTACCAATAGCAACCGCCGAAAAACGCACCACCATGGCAAAGATAAGCGCGAACATGGAACCAGAGAAAATAAGTCCTGGTCGCCCCCACTCCATCACTTTTGCGATGTCATTGACCAAGTGATCCATAAACAACACAGGTACCATCACGCCAATCGCTAATACGGTGCCTGGCACGGCATAACCCATTGAAGCAAGTCTCATGTAAGCCTGATTTTTCTTACTTGGGCTAACACGCTGATTAAAATTCACAATCATCGCAATGATAACGCCAATAATCGCCGCAACTACAGACACATAAAGGCTGTTAACGGCGTACTCTCTGAATTCAGGCGTCCAGCTTTGTGCGAAATATTTGTAGGCATAGATCATTAACTGGCCAAGAGGGAACAAGAATGCAACGCACACTAATCCCCAACACCAGAACAGTGCCAACCATTTTCTCCAACCGGAAAGATCGTAACGAAAATCTTCGCGACTGCTGAATTGATTCTGGAACAGTTTCTGTTTACGACGGCTATATCGCTCGGTACTCAATAAGAGAATGACGATCACCAACATAATTGCCGATATCTTTGCAGCGGCTGTTAGGCTCGAATAGCCCAACCAAGTATCGTAAACCGCAGTCGTTAAAGTATTTACCGCAAAGTAACTCACGGTACCAAAGTCACCTATGGTTTCCATCGCAACAAGAGACAAACCTACCGCCATTGATGGACGAACAAGTGGTAAGGAGATACGACGGAAACTTTCCCAAGGTGAGCATTTTAGCAAACGGGCGGATTGCAATAAGGAGACGTTTTGTTCCATGAATGCTGCACGGCACAACAAATAAATATAAGGATAAAGGACGAGAGATAGAACAATAATAGCGCCCGACAAGGTTCTAATATCCGGGAACCAATACTCTCCTGGTCCCCACCCAGTAAGATCTCGCAGTAGAACCTGAACAGGGCCAGCAAAGTCGAACCAATCAGTAAAGATATATCCAACGATATAGCCTGGCATTGCTAATGGCAGGACGAGTGCCCACTGTAAAACACGCTCACCCGGCACACGGCACATTGCCATAATCCAAGCAGACGGAATACCAAAAACTAAAGACAGGAACATGGTTCCTATGACTAAAACCACCGTATTGTAAGCATAGGTGGGCATCACTGTGGACATCAGATGAGAAAATAGCTCATCAGTTTCTCCAACAGCCGTCGTAAAAATTGCTAAGACAGGTAAAACCAGCAATACAGCAATGATGACGCTGCTGGTGTTCCATAAATAATTCTTCTCTTTCATCGCCTAACTACAACGAGGCTTAATGAAACACAAATGCATTTGCAAATACATCTCATATCCTTTTAATGGTGGGGGTATTTATACCCATATACTGTAATGACTTCAAGGTGAGATGCTCATAACTCAGAGGATTAACGGCGAGCTTTGTATCAAAAAGTGACTTTCAAAAAACAAACAACCCCAAGTGGCCAAAAAGTGGCGACTTGGGGTTGTGATTTTTTGCGGGCAAAAGCCTAAAAGAATAAGTTATAGATCGAACTTAACTTCGTCTAATAGCTTGATTGCAGCAGCGTGGTGGTCAGCGATCTGGTCTAGAGAAATTGTATCAGCTTTGAATTCACCCCATGAAGCAACAAGCTCAGAAGGTTTAACGTCTGCTTTCACTGGGTATTCGTAGTTCACTTCTGCGTACATGCTTTGTGCTGTGTTACCAGATAGGAATTCCATTAGCTTAACGGCATTCTCTTCATTTGGAGAGTATTTAGCCATTGCCATACCAGAGATGTTTACGTGAGTACCCGTTGTCTCTTGGTTAGGGAAGTTAATGTAAACAGCGTCAGCCCAAGCTTTTTGCTCTTTATCGTTAACCATCTTACCTAGGTAGTAGCTGTTGCCAAGAGCAACATCACATAGACCTTCTTTAATCGCTTTAACTTGTGCACGGTCGTTACCTTGAGGCTTACGTGCTAGGTTTGCTTTTACGCCTTCTAGCCATTCTTTCGTTTCAGCTTCACCTTTGTGAGCAATCATCGAAGATACTAGAGAAACATTGTATGGGTGCTTACCGCTACGTGTACAGATTTTACCTTTAAATTCAGGCTTAGTTAAATCTTCATAAGTGAACTCTTCACCTAGGCGACCAACACGGTCACGCGAAGAATAAACGCTACGTGTACGAGTTGTTAGAGCAAACCACTCGTTAGCAGTATCTTGGTATTGAGCAGGAATGTTCTTTTCCAGCACATCACTTTCAACAGATTGAACTAGATCTTGTTTAGTAAGTTCAGATAGACGGCTGATATCGACAGTTAATACAACGTCAGCTGGGCTGTATTCACCCTCTTGTGCTAACTTCTCTGCTAAACCTTTTTTAGCAAACTTAACGTTTACTTTAATGCCAGTCTCTTTCGTGAATTCCTTGAACATTGGCTCAACTAGGAATGGTTGACGGTAAGAGTACACATTTACTTCCTCCGCAGCCATTGCTGTCGGAGCAATTACACTACACGCTAGAGCTGAAAGTGTTAGCAGTTTCTTCATTGTAAAGTCCTTTATATCGAAATGATAATGTCTATCAGTTGCGTTATTATATTCATCAATAACATAATTACAATGACGACCGACAAAAAAACACTCAGTTCAGCATCTTAAAACTCGCACTTTTGTAACAATATATTACAACCATTCTCATCACAATTTCTAGTTGAACACTTAGCCTCGCTTGATATATCACAGCCTGAGCCAGGCGACTATAAATAGTAAAGCCCTACAACCATGAGTTGAAGGGCTTTACTTTACAGCTTAACTTTTCAGATCAGGCGGTTACTGCTGATCTTACTTTACTGATACAAACTCTGGGTAAGCGCCTACACCACAATCGTGCATGTCCATACCTTCAAGTTCTTCATCTTCAGTGACGCGAATGCCGATTGTTGCTTTAAGCACAGCCCATACCGCTAGGCTCGCACCGAATACCCAAGCAAAGATGACTGCAGCACCCAGTAGTTGAGCACCAAATGTTGCATCAGCGTTGCTTAGTGGCACAGCCATTAGACCAAAGAAACCACACACACCGTGTACAGAGATAGCACCTACAGGATCATCAATCTTAGCTTTATCTAGAGCAATGATACTGAATACCACTAATGCACCAGATACTGAACCAATAGCGACCGCAAATAATGGAGAAGGAGATAGTGGATCTGCCGTAATAGCAACTAAACCAGCTAATGCACCGTTCAGTACCATTGTTAGGTCTGCTTTACCCCAAGTTGTCTTACATACTAGTAGTGCTGCAATGGCACCCGCTGCTGCTGCCGCATTTGTATTCAGAAAGATTTGACCAACTGCTGTCGCATTCTCAAAATCTGAAACCATAAGTTGAGAACCACCGTTAAAACCAAACCAACCGAACCAAAGAATGAAGGTACCTAATGTTGCTAGTGGCATATTTGAACCAGGAATTGGATAGATTGCACCATTTTTCCCGTATTTACCTTTACGAGCACCTAATAGTAAAACACCAGCTAACGCTGCTGAAGCACCAGCCATGTGTACAATACCTGAACCAGCGAAGTCACTGAAACCTGCTTCAGATAGGAAACCACCGCCCCAAGTCCAGTAACCTTCCATCGGATAGATAAACGCTGTTAGTACAACAGAGAAGATTAGGAATGACCAAAGCTTCATACGCTCAGCAACCGCACCTGAAACGACAGACATTGCTGTTGCGACGAATACGACTTGGAAGAAGAAATCAGACTCTAGAGAGTGATCTGCACCTTCACCCTGCGTACCAATTAAAGCACCAAACGAAGGTAACCAGCCGCCTTCACCATTGTTTACATACATGATGTTGTAGCCAACCACTAAGAAAGTCGTACAAGCAATGGCATACAAACAGATATTCTTAGTTAAAATTTCCGTGGTGTTCTTTGAACGAACTAAGCCAGCTTCTAACATCGCGAAGCCTGCTGCCATCCACATTACCAACGCACCCGAAATGAGGAAGAAAAAAGTGTCTAGTGCGTAACGTAGTTCCGTTACTGTTGTTGTAAGTTCCATATTAAAGTCTCCAGTCCTTGTAATTCTTTAAAGTGCTTCAGCATCCATTTCACCAGTACGAATTCGTACGGCTTGGCTTAGGTCATACACAAAGATTTTGCCATCACCTATTTTTCCGGTGTGTGCCGCTTGGCTAATTGCTTCAACAACTCGGTCAACATTCTCTGCTTGGGTTGCAATCTCTATCTTTACCTTCGGTAGAAAATCAACTTGGTATTCCGCACCACGATAAAGTTCAGTGTGACCCTTTTGACGACCAAAGCCTTTCACTTCAGAAACCGTCATACCTTCAATGCCCACATCAGAGAGGGCTTCACGTACATCGTCTAATTTGAATGGCTTAACAATGGCATTTATTATTTTCATATTCGTTCCTTAAATTCTTCAGTAATCCGTTAGTTCTCTTCTTACAATCCAAGTAGCGTGCCAAAAAAATAAACCATTGATATTAAAGGGGATAAAATAAACAAGGCCGTAATAACAAAAAAGACCGCACCAATTCGGTGCAGCCTTTTCACTATCTTAATGCGTGACGCGATTGTTGCTCCAGTTTTGGGCAACGGGAACCTTAAAAGCCCGAAACAGCTAGTAACCTAAGAAATCCATCCAACGATCAATGAGTAGCTCGAAATCATCGATTCCACAGCTTGCCTGGCTTTCACAGTTATAGAAATCAAACTCACTGCCTTCTTCCATCTCTTGATCGTGGCCGAGTACGTTTTCTTGAATCGTGACTTCATCTTCATTGATCGCTAGGCTGATCTCTTTACCGAGTAGCGTCACCTCATTACTCAGATCCTGTCGGGAGCGATCAATAAGTGCCATCACATGATCTAATTTCTGCTTATCTTTACCGATCTCTTCTTGAAGCCAACGGCCAACAATCTCATGGCCCATGCTGCATTTCACATAGTATTCACCCATTAGAGTGTTTCTAACAAATTCGAATTCCATAAGGCTCCAAAGCTCTAATAAAAATAAGGCTCAATAAATAGGTAGTAAAAAAATGAGGCGAGAGTATATAGCGAAGTCATCAAGAGATCGAGTCGCTCGTCGTCCAGTATTCGGACATAAAAAAACGCCTACCGAAGTAGACGTTCTATCATTTGGGTTCCTCTAAATAGTTGGAGTTGCAGTTAGGCGACAAGTTCGTTCATCCCTATGAGCATAGAAGCTCTATGTGATTAGGGTGAACGTACGCAGTCAACAACGCTGCAGCTACAAATATAACGAGGAACTAAGCTGGTTCTTGGAAGATAACCGTGTCTGCTTTTTCCGTGTACTGACCCATTTTATGGAAGTTCAGGTAACGGTATGTATCAGCAGCCGTTGCATTAATCTTCTCAGCGTACTCTAAGTACTCTTCTTTGGTCGGGATGCGGCCAAGAATCGCACCAACAGCTGAAAGCTCAGCAGACGCTAGGTAAACGTTCGCACCGTTACCCAAACGGTTCGGGAAGTTACGCGTAGACGTAGACATTACCGTCGACTTGTCCGCGACACGAGCTTGGTTACCCATACACAGAGAACAACCCGGAGTTTCGATACGTACCCCAGCACGGCCGAAGATGCCGTAGTAGCCCTCTTCTGTCAGCTGGTCTTTATCCATCTTCGTTGGCGGAGCCACCCATAGGCGAGTATTTAGTGAGCCGTTAAACTCTTCAAGCATCTTACCTGCTGCACGGAAGTGACCGATGTTCGTCATACAAGAACCGATGAACACTTCTTGAATCTCAGTACCTTGAACGTCAGAAAGAAGACGAGCATCATCTGGATCGTTTGGTGCACATAGGATTGGTTGGTCGATGTCAGCAAGATCAATTTCAATAACATGAGCGTATTCAGCATCTGAATCAGCAGACAGTAACTCAGGGTTTGCTAGCCACTCTTCCATTGCAGTAATACGACGCTCAATAGTACGCACATCACCGTAGCCTTCAGCTATCATCCACTTAAGCATCACGATGTTCGAGTTCAAGTACTCAGAGATAGACTCTTCAGATAGCTTAACCGTACAACCTGCAGCTGAACGCTCTGCAGATGCATCAGACAGTTCGAATGCTTGCTCAACAGATAGGTGCTCAACGCCTTCAATTTCTAGTACACGACCAGAGAATTCGTTGATCTTACCGGCTTTCTCTACTGTTAGTAGACCTTGCTTGATACCATATAGAGGAATCGCATGTACTAGGTCACGTAACGTGATACCTGGCTGCATTTCACCTTTAAAACGAACCAAGATAGATTCAGGCATATCAAGCGGCATAACACCGGTTGCAGCTGCAAATGCGACCAAGCCAGAACCCGCAGGGAATGAAATACCTAATGGGAAACGAGTATGCGAGTCACCACCTGTACCAACAGTATCAGGAAGCAACATACGGTTTAGCCATGAGTGGATTACACCATCACCCGGGCGAAGTGAAACACCCGCACGGTTCATGATGAAATCAGGTAGCGTATGGTGAGTGTTTACATCAACTGGTTTCGGGTATGCAGATGTGTGACAGAAAGACTGCATAACCAAATCAGCAGAGAAGCCAAGACATGCAAGGTCTTTAAGCTCATCACGCGTCATAGGACCGGTCGTATCTTGAGAACCGACTGTCGTCATTTTAGGTTCACAGTACTGACCAGCACGCACACCTTCAACGCCGCATGCTTTACCTACCATCTTCTGAGCTAGCGTGTAACCTTTGTCAGAAGCAGAAGGGTCGATTGGTTTAGCAAACAGATCTGTTTCAGCTAAGCCAAGAGAATCACGAGCTCGACCTGTAAGGCCACGACCGATGATCAGTGGAATACGACCACCAGCACGAACTTCATCTAGAAGCACTTTGCTAAGTTCGAAGTTTGAAATCACAGAACCGTTTTTGTGAACAACACCTTCGTACGGGTAGATATCAATAATATCGCCCATGTTCATGTCTTGTACGTTCAGTTCAATAGGTAGTGCGCCTGAATCTTCCATTGTGTTATAGAAGATTGGAGCAATTTTACCACCTAGACAAACACCACCAGTGCGCTTGTTTGGTACAAATGGGATATCTTCACCCATGAACCAAAGCACTGAGTTTGTCGCAGATTTACGTGAAGAACCGGTACCAACAACATCACCAACGTAAGCCAGTGGAATGCCATCTTTTTGTAGTTCTTCAATTTGAGTAATTGGACCAACGTTACCCTGTTCGTCAGGAGTAATGCCTTCACGCTCCATCTTCAGCATCGCTTTGGCGTGCACTGGGATATCAGGACGTGACCATGCATCTGGCGCTGGAGATAGGTCATCGGTGTTCGTTTCACCAGTGACTTTAAATACTTTAACAGTGATTTTTTCTGCTACTTTATCTTTCGCTGTAAACCATTCAGCATCAGCCCAAGATTGAAGTACTTGTTGTGCAGCTGCATTGCCAGCTTTCGCTTTCTCTTCTACGTCGTAGAACGCATCAAACATCAGTAGAGTATGAGACAATGCTTTAACAGCGATTGGAGCAAGTTCAGCATCATCAAGTAGAGATACTAGAGACTCGATGTTGTAACCGCCTTGCATAGTTCCAAGCAGCTCAGCCGCTTTTTCTTTACTTACTAGTGGAGAAGCGACTTCGCCTTTTGTGATAGCCGTGAGGAAGCCAGCTTTTACATAAGCAGCTTCATCAACGCCTGGTGGAATGCGATTTTCTAGTAGGTCAAGAATGATTTCTTCTTCACCTTGGGGTGGATTCTTCAGAAGTTCAACTAGGCCAGCTACCTGCTCAGCATCTAGTGGTTTTGGAACAACTCCTTCGGCAGCACGCTCTGCGACGTGTTTACGGTAGGCTTCAAGCACGACTTTTTCCTCTCATTGCGGTTCACTTCTTACCTTCATAATTATTAGTAAAATAAAGAAGTGGACATCCTTGGAAACTTGGCTCTCCATTGCCATTTTTGTCATTCAATTTGTATTGATGAGCGGCGTCATAGAGGCCAAACTGTGGGCGGTAGAATAGCAAATTTAACGTTAAATTAAAATCTTATCATTTTGACCAACATAGCAAGTTAAGACGAAAGTCTTACTATTTTTACCTATTTACGCAGTTAAACACATCTCCCACTCATGTTTATTTGTAAGACGTTCCAATAATTAAGTAGACCGAGTCGTAGTTACCTTCAGTTCGTCCATAAGCCAAAATAACGGGCCCTATTGGGGAGTCTACTCCAGCAAAAACTGAACCAGCCGTGAACATTGGCGCTTCATCAATGCTCAGCTCATTGTTAGACCATACTCCACCATGTTCTATCGATGCACCTATATAGAATGGAGACTCAAACAAACCAAAGTCGTTTTCAAACCACTTGTATCGATAAGTTAAGCTGCTGTACGCTAAGTTCTGGCCTATTAGGCTGTTTCTTGGAATACCGGATAAATTCAGGAATCCACCAAGCTCTTTCGGATCAATGGGAAAAACAGAGTTTTTGCTTTCGACCATACCAAAATCCAGCTTTGCGACTAAAGTATGCTTCTCAATACTTTGTGCAGCCATGAAGTTTGCTGAAAACTCATAAACAGTATCACTATTCGATGTTAAATCAGAATCCCCAAGCGAACTGTCATTTTCAAAGTCATCATGAGAGACAAGGTACTCTAAATCGACAAAGTAACCCTTGGTCGGCAAGCTGAAGTTATCCAAAGTATCCAGTCGGTAACCCATAAATCCACCAAGACGCTTGAAGCCACCGCTGCCCAGTGAAGGTAACGAAGATACCTCAATATCCCCATCAGTATAACGAAGACCAAATTTCAGTTCTTGCCACAATGTAGGTTGATAGCCTAATGCCAGTTCACCGATATATTCACTATACGTCATTGGGAGATAATCTTTCGTTACGTCCAGTGTCGGTTCTTCAATATCGTCAATATCTGCCGGTAGATTTCGGTTCTCTTTGCTATAAACAACCGATGCTGAAGTGAACAATTTTTGACTCGAAAAGAATGGCGAGAAAAGCTCGGCTTCAATTCTCTTATCAGTCCCCATCTCGACATTGGTTCTCAACTCAGCACCATGTTGATTAATATCGGTAAAGTTGGCAGAGATACCGATCGAGTATTGGCTTTCTGTAGAGAAGTCATCTTCAAGAAAGAATCGAAAATTGAGGTAGTTTGGGCCCCAAGACTTTTCATTAACATCCACTTGTAGCTGCTCTTCGCCATCAACAGTCTCAAATTCATAAGTGACCAACTCAAACCTATCTAATGCATAGAGATCTTGTACTTTAGATTCAATTTCACTGGTTTTCAGAACCTCACCAGAATCGAGATTTAAACGGTTTCCAATCAGCTTATCTGAGTAATGGGTGTTGTTATTGATAACCACTTTGTCGACCACAGTTTTGTCACCGTGTTTAAGCTGTCTACGAGCCTTCTGTTTATCATCAATATAGTGTTGGTAGTCCGCATAGGAGAGCGACAACTTGGAAAGCTGATCGGTATACTGCTTAGCTTCCTCGTATCCGGCATGGTAAGCCGTCGGCATTTTATCGAACTCTGTCGTTTCCATTTGTCCAACATCGGGACGCAAGAACACATCGTCCTCCGTTAACGTAGCGGCTTGATCTTGAGTACTACGGCGAACAAGGTAATTAGAGAGTTGATCGGCGGCCGCTAGAAAATTGGTGTAGTCTTCCATACCTTTATAGTTAGTACTAATATCAACGGCGATAACGATGTCAGCGCCCATCGCTCTTGCAACGTCAACAGGCATATTATTGGTCACGCCGCCATCAACGAGCATTCGCCCCTCGACTTCATAAGGCGGAAGCGCTCCGGGCACCGACATACTGGCCATCATGGCATCAACAAGATAACCATGCTCGATGACCACTTCTTCAAGAGCAATAATGTCCGTTGCGACTGAACGATAAGGGATAGCAAGGTGATCAAAAGAGTCTATCGGGGCTAAGTTACCCGTAGTCTCACGTAGAATACGCAGCATATTCTGACCTTGCACCACACCTTTACTCGCTTTGACTTCTCCCCAACCTAATCCTAGGTCGGTGTTTAGCTGATAGCGGTCTTCATATTCTTTATCACTTACTCGGCGATCACTACGGTTAACACGATCTCGGTAACCACGATTCCAATCCACCGTATAAATAAAACTTTCAATCTCGTCGGCACTCATTCCTGTCGCATACAATCCACCAACGTAAGAGCCCATGCTGGTACCGGTAATATAATCCACCGGAATTCGCATCTCTTCTAAGGCTTTAAGCACCCCAATATGAGCAGCACCTTTTGCTCCCCCACCAGCAAGCACCACAGCAACCGTTGGCCTTTGACCCACTTGTTCAGCCTGCTGAGACTCATCAACCTTCACTGCTGTATATGCAAACAGCTGAAAACTGATCACAGCACTGGCGATGCTCAAGCCACTCACTAACCAACGAGAAATCATTCTTTAAACTATCCTTGTCATTGTTTACTGCTGCGACTTTACCACTGAAAAAGCTTTTTTAGCCACTGTTTTGGTTGACTTTCACAGCCCTTCTTAATATTTCCGTTCTCATCCCACACCGGCAATTTAACAGCGCCATCACAGTCTAACTCTAAGGCACCATCTGACGTTCGGGTAAAACTAGCTGTCGCGACTCCTGTTGGCCACGGCAGTAACAATTGTTCAGGTGTTCTCTGCTTTAAGTAATCAGCATAAACACGTAACGCACCACTAGAACCGGTTAGCTTTGTTGGTTTATTGTCATCACGCCCTAGCCAAATAGTAGTCACTTCACGGCCATCGACCCCAACAAACCAACTGTCTCGGCTGTCGTTACTGGTGCCCGTTTTACCGGCCAAACCTGCCCATGCAAACTGACCTTGTAAGAAGCGACCTGTGCCTTCCGACACCCCTCGCTTCATTGCATAAGTCGTTAGCCAAGCCGCTTGCTGATCAACACTTTGCGATACGCGAGGAATCGATTGATATAAAACCTCACCGTCATTATCAACCACTGAACGAAGTGCCGATAACGGCGCGATACGCCCAGAGTTAGTAATGGTTTGGTACATCTGCGCGACTTGGAACGGAGTCAGTGAGAATGAACCCAAAAACATCGACGGCACTGGGCGTATCTCATTTTTATCGACACCCAGCTTTCCAATCGTATCTGAGACACTATCAATGCCTAGCTGCATCCCCAACCGAACCGTGGGCACGTTATAAGATTTCGAAAGTGCCACATACAAAGGCACCTCACCGCGAAACTTACGATCGAAGTTTCTCGGGCTCCATACGCTGCCTTTACTGCCTTTCAAACTGAGTGGAGAATCCATCAAAGTCGTCGCAAGCGTGTACTTTTGTGGCTGTTCCAATGCTGTCAGATAAATTGCAGGTTTCACCAGTGAACCAATAGGGCGGCTCGCATTCAGAGCACGGTTGAAGCCATCGTAGCCAGTACGCTTCCCCCCTACCATCGCACGGATCTCACCGGTATTCCTATCGACAGCAATCGCCGCGGCTTCAAGCTGATTACCTCCAGTTTTGGATAACTCAGGCACCTTACGTGCTATGGACTTTTCTAATTGGTCTTGAGAAACCGGGTCCAGAGAGGTAAAAACTCGTATCCCTTTCTTGGCTTCAAATCGCTCACCCACATATTTTTTCAGTTCAATGTTGACCTGTTGAAAATACGCTGGCTGACGGCTCGCAATACGAGGATTATCTTGGATATCCAAATCACGGCTTGCAGCTTCTTCATACTGTTTCGGTGTCAGTATGTCTTGTTGCATTAGCAAACGAAGTACCAAATCACGACGAGCTTTAACACGCTCAGGGTAACGAACGGGGTTATAATACGATGGTCCTTTCACCATTCCGACAAGCAACGCTAATTGGTCAATACGAAGCTCTTGAATAGGTTGACCGAAGTACAAGCGCGAAGCCAAACCGAAGCCATGGATGGCTTGACCGCCATTTTGTCCTAAGTAAACCTCGTTCAAGTAAGCCTCTAAGATTCGGTCTTTGCTATAGCGATGATCCAAGATCAGAGCAATATAGGCTTCACGAACTTTACGCCACAATGTGCGCTCACTGGACAAGAACAGGTTTTTTGCCAACTGTTGAGTCAGCGTACTGCCCCCTTGTACCGTTCGCCCCGCTTTAACGTTAACCACCATCGCACGAGCTATCGCTAACGGGGACACTCCATCGTGCTGATAGAAGTTTCGGTCTTCGGTTACCAATAGTGCATCAACCATTACTTCAGGGAACTGATTACGTTTTAAGAACAAACGCTGTTCCTCGTTACTCTTCTCAAGCATGCCAAGCATTTTCGGCTCTACACGCAGGTAACCCATGTCACCTTTCCTCTCTAGCGACTGGATTCGAGTTAATTCGTTGCCATTAAAGTGCAGCATCACATGACGATCGGCTTCTGGCCCATCGACAAACTCAAACGGACGACGAATCATCTCAATCTTGGTTGAAGAGGAAGAGTACTCACCCGGATGACGAGGAGAGTTCACCTTACGGTAATTCAGTACATCCAGTTCATTCTTTACCTGGACTAAATTCACCGCTGTACCTGGAGACAGATCCAACACACGTGCATAAACCACGGTTGGCAAATCAAACAGTTGGCCTTCAAATCGCTGTTTGACTACAGAGTCTAGGTAAATACCAACAAACAACAACAGCGCAGCCAAGGCTAAACCCGCTTTCCAAGTAATCCCCCACAAGATTTTCAACCAACCTCGGTTGCCCGATTTTTTAGCTCTTGGCTTGGTCTTCTTCGCGGCAGCTCTCGGTTTTCGAGGCTTGGCTTTGGTCGCAGGTGACTTCTTTGCTGGCGCTTTTTTAGGTGGTGCCTTTTTGGGCGTTAACATTTTGGTCATCATCGGTTCAACTGTCGTTTGGTTTTAGTGGTTGCTACATGGTTAGCAGGATCATCAGGCCAAGGATGTTTTGGGTAACGGCCTTTCATCTCTTTTTGTACTTCTTTGTACGCGCCAGCCCAAAAGCCAGCTAAATCTTGAGTAATTTGCAATGGTCGCTGCGCAGGAGAAAGTAACTCAAGCACGACTTTTTTACGACCTTGCGCTATCAAGGGTGAGTCTTGTTCACCAAAGACTTCTTGCATTCGCACCGAGATCACAGGCTCCGATTGATATTGGTATCGAATCGCTTTTTTACTGCCTGTAGGCATCACGTAATGCGTCGGTAGCCATTGGTCGATTTCTTGATTCAATGGCCAACCAAGGTACGCCGACAGTGCTTGTTCAATTGACACATTCGACAACCCTTTTGCTGACTTAATGCCATTCAAATACGGCGACAACCAGGTATCTAGATGTGCAATTAGACTAATCTCATCCATTGCAGGCCAATCATGCTCCGGCATCCAAAGCTGGGCACAACGTACGCGTTCAACTAGCTGCTTCGCGGCGGGCGTCCAATGTAAACGATCAAGACCACACCGAGCGATATAATTGAGTAGTGCTTGGCTTGCCTGATTCGCACTCGGCTCAGGTAAGGCTTTGGTGCTGATAATCAGTTTACCCAAAGACACTCGCTGCTCAGCAACCAAGCGGCCACGCTTCTCATCCCAATCCGCATAATCTGAACAGACGAAGAGTTTGGGAAACGCTTCTTCTAACTGCGCAATATCGACAGCGGTTGCCAAGAAAACTTGACTGGCTCGTCCTGTGCTGCGCATCAAATCAATCACCACAATGTAATCATTGTTCGCCAATGGATCATCATCACGAACTTCAGCGCCGTGACCATTCGCAAGAAGGAAAGCACTGCCAGTCGCACTTCTCGCCTGAGCTATTCGGTCAGGGAATGCAAAACAAAGCACTAATGGTAACAATGATTCATCAAGTTGTGACAAATCTACGTGATGATTGAGTTTACTGGCGAGACTTTTCGCTCGCTGCATCACTACGTTGTTTTTCGAGTGCTTTCTTTGCTCAAGTCGGTGCAACGAATGTTGAATATCGGTGACGTTGCGTTCAGGCTCTTCAAGTAAAGCTGCGGCGACAATCGCGACATTCAGCAAAGTTTGGCTGCCCTGTTGCGCTTTTATCAGCATGCTGGCGATACGAGGCTCAAGACCTAAACGCTGAGCTTGTTTACCTAGCGCCGTAAATTGGCCATTACTGCCTAATAACTCAAGGCGTTGCAGCAGTTGCTTGGCTTGTTCAATTGAAGCGCGTGGCGGAACGTCTAGCCATTGCAACTCGTCTGCACTTGCAGCGCCCCATTGCGTCAGTTCAGCCACCAGCGAAGAGAGATCCGAATAGAGGATTTCAGGCTCCGGTACAGCGGGTTGCTGCATTAACTGCGTTTCGCTGTACAAGCGAACACACAAACCTTCTTCAATTCGCCCAGCACGGCCTGCTCGCTGTTCAGCAGAAGACTGGGAGATTTTCACTTGCTCAAGCTTGGTGATGCCGGTTTTCAAATCAAACTTGGCGACTCGTTCAAGACCAGAATCCACCACTAACCGAATGCCCTCAATGGTCAGAGAGGTTTCCGCTATATTGGTGGCCAACACCACTTTTCGACGCCCTTTATCAGACGGTGCGCTCGCTTTCTGTTGTTGAGGAAAGCTGAGTTGACCGTACAAAGGACACACATCGATATCGTTAGAGAGTTTTTCTAGTTGAGACTCCACCTGCTTAATCGCAGACACCCCAGGTAAGAATGCCAACAACGAACCGGATTCCTTCTCCATCAAAGAGCGAATCACGCTAGCCATTTTAGGGGCTAAGTACTGATTGGTATTAAGAGGCTGATAACGGAACTCAACCGGAAAAGTACGACCTTGGGATTCAACGTATTTGGCATTGGGTAATAAAGACTGCAAAGCTTGTTGGTCTAATGTCGCCGACATCATCACCACTTTTAGATCGTCACGCAACGCCTCTTGGATCTCTAAACTAAAAGCGAGAGCAGTATCCGCATGAATGCTGCGCTCGTGGAACTCATCGAAGATCACCATATCGACCCCGCTCAATTCAGGGTCGGTTTGGATCATTCTTGTCATGATCCCTTCGGTAACGATCTCCAAACGAGTTGCACTGCTGGTTTTAGATTCACCACGAACTCTAAAACCTATGCTCTCCCCTACCTTCTCTCCTAGTTGGCTCGCCAAGTAAGTGGCAATATTCCTAGCCGCCAAACGCCTAGGTTCAAGCATGATTATTTTGCCTGGAACAGCATTGGTTTTAACCAGTTGCAAGGGGAAAAATGTTGACTTACCTGCACCGGGAGCGGCCTTTAGAATAAGTTGAGTGTGTGTTTCTACGCCAGCGAGCAGATCTGGCATCACAGCTTCTATGGGCAGTTGTGGCAATGGGAGAACCTTGTGGTGTAATGTTGGCAGCATTGTACATAAAAACCGACCTCTCTAAATAAGTAATATGCACTTCAATCCGCCATTAGAGCCAGCGACTCTTATTAAACGCTATAAACGTTTTCTTACTGACATCAAACTTCCTGACGGCAGCGAGCGTACGATTCATTGTGCTAACACTGGAGCGATGACGGGATGCGCGACACCTGGCAACACGGTGTGGTACTCAACATCAGATAACGCCAAACGAAAGTACCCAAACAGCTGGGAGATCTCAGAAACAGACAAAGGTCACCGTATTTGTGTAAATACTGCGCGAGCAAACCAGCTAGCAGTGGAAGCAATTGAAAATGGGACTATAGTTGAACTCTTAGGCTACAACGCGTTACGAACTGAAGTGAAATATGGCAGTGAGAATAGTCGAATCGACATTCTGCTTGAAGATAACGAAAAGCCGCCTTGCTATATCGAAGTGAAAAGCGTCACTTTGCTCGACGAACAGTTAACGTCAACTAAGCAAGAATCATCAACCAAAGGACAAGGTTTTTTCCCTGACGCTGTGACAACCAGAGGCCAAAAACATCTGCGTGAACTCACAGAAATGGTCGAATCTGGAAATAGAGCCATACTTTTATTCACTGTTTTACATTCAGGTATTGAAAAAGTGTCTGCGGCACACCATATAGACGCCAAATATTCGTTATTACTAAAACAAGCACAAGACGCTGGAGTTGAAGTGCTTTGCTATAAAGCAGAGCTCAGCAGTACTCAAATACAACTAAAACAAGCTGTTGAATTTATCAATAGTTGAACAAAGATGCAGAACTAATCACATTGATTGCAAGTTTGAATAAGAGTATTTGCCACCATTCGTTCTTTCTGCTATAGATACCCGCCTTAAAATTAGCTGCTTTGCAGTTGACTAGGTGTAAATAGGAGATGCTGTATGCCAGAATCTAAGAAAAAAGCGCTAGGCATCCTAGCCATCGCAGGTGTTGAACCGTACCAAGAAAAGCCCGGTGAAGAGTACATGTCACCTGAGCAAACGGAACATTTTACAAAAATTTTAGCAGCTTGGCGCAACCAGCTCAGGGAAGAAGTTGATCGTACTGTGCACCATATGCAGGATGAAGCGGCGAATTTCCCAGACCCAGTTGACCGCGCTTCTCAAGAAGAAGAATTCAGCCTAGAGTTACGTAACCGTGACCGTGAGCGTCGTCTTATCAAGAAAATTGAAAAGACACTAGACAAGATCGAAGAAGATGATTTCGGCTTCTGTGATTCTTGCGGGATCGAGATCGGCATCCGCCGTCTTGAAGCTCGTCCAACCGCTGACCTTTGTATTGACTGTAAAACGCTTGCAGAGATCAAAGAGAAACAGATGCAAGGTTAATTCTTGCGGATGTAAAAAAGGGAGCTTTGGCTCCCTTTTTTGTTGGCCATATCCGCTCAAACTTTCATAGACTTGATAGCAAATAGCAACTTTAAAG
Source organism: Vibrio sp. 5S239 (assembly GCF_041439575.1). NCBI lineage: Bacteria > Pseudomonadati > Pseudomonadota > Gammaproteobacteria > Vibrionales > Vibrionaceae > Vibrio > Vibrio sp. 5S239. Next base: position 221,793 of record NZ_JBGOOM010000003.1, read on the forward strand.
CTGAGTTCTATGCATTAAACTGCTAATTCAGCGTCTTAAAACGCTAGCCAAACGCATTAAAACAACTAATTAAACCACCTTAAGAACCAGCTACTGCGGTACCATCAGAATTAGGTTATTCACTCATGAATTATATCGGGCGCTTTGCACCATCACCGTCAGGTCCTCTTCATTTTGGCTCGCTTGTTGCTGCTCTTGGTAGCTACTTTCAAGCGAAATCTAACCAAGGGCAATGGTTAGTTCGTATGGAAGACCTTGATCCGCCAAGAGAAATGGCCGGCGCTGCAGACCTCATTCTTAAGACGCTTGAGACTTACCACCTATTTTGGGATGGCGAAGTCGTCTATCAAAGTCAGCGCCACAACATGTATCAAGCTCAAATTGATCAATGGGTCGCTGATAAACAAGCCTACTACTGCCAATGCACTCGTAAACAGATAAAAGCCTTAGGCGGTTTCTATAATGGCCACTGCCGACACGCAGGTTTGATTGACTTAGGTGAGCAAGCGGTGCGCTTGTGTATGGACTTCCCTGTTGAGTCGTTTGATGATGTTCGTCACGGGTCGATTCAGATACCTAAGGCATTAGCGGAAGAAGATTTCATTATCAAACGCCGAGATGGATTGTTTGCCTATAACTTAGCGGTTGTCCTTGATGACATTGAGCAAGGGGTAACAGAAGTCGTAAGAGGGGCGGACTTGATAGAACCAACAGGTCGCCAAATAAGCTTGTACCAAACGCTTAAGCAAAAAACAGTGAGTTACTTGCACTTACCATTGGCAACCGATGGTTTGGGGAATAAACTGTCAAAACAGAACCATGCCACCGCGATAGATCTCGACAACCCAAAACCAACGTTACTCAGCGCTATGCGATTCTTAGGTTTTGATATCCCAGCAGCCCTTTTTGAAGCTTCAATGGATGAGATTTTATTGTGGGGCTGCCAGCAATGGCACATCAGTCAATTACCTGATAGTTTACAAAAAGAGCATCGTGATTAGCTCGAAAGTAATGGTAAATACTATAAGCGACACATAAAAATGCCATAACCAACAGCAGCGGTTAAGCCGATGATGTTCTCAAATGGCTCGCGCTAAGCTATTATTAGCCGCAATTAAACTCTGCACTACCACTTTGGACTAAGAGAAAAACAAAGTTGGCGATACCTACTTTGTTCTAAACTAATGAATACAAACGACAATACCCCAAGCGAACAACGCGGATTCCACGAGTTAGCTCTGAATGTTTATACTCGCCAAGAGCACAATATTTCACGCAAGCAGATCAGTGACAACGCACTAAAAGTGTTATATCGCCTGAATGGTGCGGGTTTTGACGCGTTTTTAGTCGGTGGTGGTGTACGCGATATCTTATTAGGCTCTCAGCCAAAAGATTTTGACATCGCGACTAACGCAACCCCAGAGCAAATCAAACACCTATTCAGAAACTGTCGCCTTATCGGTCGCCGTTTTCGATTAGCCCATATCATGTTTGGCCGAGACATCATTGAAGTAGCGACTTTCCGTGGCCACCACCAGGAGCCATCGAAAAACGTGTCTGCCCAATCGGAAGAAGGCATGTTGCTGCGCGATAACGTGTACGGCAATGTTGATGAAGATGCAGAGCGTCGTGACTTCACTATTAACGCGATGTATTACAACATTGCTGATTACAGCATCCACGATTACGCAGGTGGTGTAGAAGATTTAGAAGACAAGCTGATCCGCCTAATCGGCGATCCAGAAACTCGCTACCGTGAAGACCCTGTACGTATGTTGCGTGCAATGCGTTTCGCCGCTAAGCTAGACTTCGATATTGAAGAAGACACCGCCGATCCTATTGAAGAACTGGCACATCTTCTCAAAGACATACCAGCAGCACGTCTTTACGAAGAATCTCTTAAATTGCTTCAATCAGGTCATGGCTTAGAAACCTACCACCTAATGCGTGAATACAACCTCTTCCAGCAGATGTTCCCAGCTGTGGCAGAGCACTTCACTGCCAATTATGACTCTCATACTGAGCAGATGCTTGATTTGGTTCTCGATTCAACCGACCTTCGCATTGAAGATGGTAAGCGAGTAAACCCAGCATTCATGTTCGCAGCGATGCTTTGGTACCCAATGAACAAGCTGGCAGACAAACTTGTCGCTGAACAAGGTATGGCACACTACGATGCGATCATGGAAGCGAGCAACATCATTCTTGATCAACAAGTAAAATCTATTGCGATTCCTCGTCGCCATACAGCAACCATTCGTGAAGTTTGGCAACTGCAACTACGATTACCTCGCCGTAATGGAAAACGTGCTGTTCGCCTTATGGAGCTTAATAAGTTCCGTGCAGGCTACGATTTCCTAGAAATGCGTGGCGAGATTGAAGGTGGCGAAACCAAAGAGTTAGCGAAATGGTGGGAGCGTTATCAGACTGCTGGACGCAACATGCGCCAAGCGATGGCCAACGATGTAGCTGCGCCCTCAAAATCAGGTCATCGTCGCCGTAAGACTTATCGTAATAAAAAGAGTAAACAGTCAGAATGATAACCGCTTACATTGCAGTCGGCAGCAACCTTGCCGACCCAGTTAGCCAAGCAAATTTGGCTATCGAAACGCTAAAAAGCCTACCGCGGTCAACGTTTATTGCGAGCTCTCAGCTATATAGTAGCACTCCAATGGGGCCACAAAATCAACCAGACTACATCAACGCGGTAGTGGCAATCCAAACAGAATTAACGCCAGTTGAACTGCTTAATTACACTCAAAAAATCGAGTTAGAGCAAGGGCGCGTCCGTAAAGACGAGCGTTGGGGGCCAAGAACCTTGGATCTCGACATTGTGCTATACGGCAATGAGGTGATCGATTCAGAGCGTTTAACTGTTCCTCATTACGGAATGAAAGAACGAGAGTTTGTTCTCTACCCGCTTGCTGAAATCGCACCAAGTTTACAGCTCCCAGATGGGACTGAGCTGACAGACTTACTCAAGTTAGTTGATAAGAACGGGCTCAATGTTTGGCAACAATAGTCAAGCGCATTAAGGAAAACCAATGAAAAAAGTAACCATTAACGACCTTATCAAATGCAAACGTGAAGGCCGTAAATTCGCGACTTCGACAGCTTATGATGCGAGTTTCGCTCAATTGTTCGAAAGCCAAGAAATGCCAGTCCTGCTTGTCGGTGACTCACTTGGTATGGTACTACAAGGCCATAACGATACTTTACCTGTAACTGTAGAAGACATTGCTTATCATACGCGCTCTGTGCGTTCTGGTAGCCCAAACTGCCTTCTTATGGCTGATATGCCATTCATGAGCTACTCTACCTCTGAGCAGGCTTGTGAGAACGCAGCAAGCTTAATGCGTGCTGGCGCGAACATGGTAAAAATCGAAGGCGGCAGTTGGTTGGTTGATACTGTTAAGATGCTAACAGAACGTGCTGTACCAGTATGTGCGCACTTAGGTTTAACACCTCAATCTGTGAACATCTTTGGTGGTTACAAAGTACAAGGCCGTGACGACGAGCAGGCCGATAAAATGCTTGCTGATGCGCTAGCATTGCAAAACGCAGGCGCACAAATCGTGCTACTTGAATGTGTACCGGCTTCATTGGCAAAACGAATTACAGAAGCTTGTGACGTACCCGTTATTGGTATTGGGGCAGGTAATGTTACCGATGGGCAGATCCTAGTAATGCATGACATGTTCGGTATCTCTGCGAACTACATGCCGAAATTCTCTAAGAACTTCTTAGCCGAAACGGGTGACATGCGAAAAGCAGTCGCACTGTACAAAGAAGAAGTAGAGAGTGCGCGTTTCCCTGATGACGCTCATACAATCGCTTAGGAATAACTATGCAAACTTTTGCTGAAATAACGGCTCTTCGCGAGCAGATTAAACAGTTTAAGCGTGATGGACGCACAATAGCTTTTGTGCCAACAATGGGGAACCTACATGAAGGCCACCTAACGCTGGTAAAGAAAGCGCGTGAATTAGCTGATATTGTTGTGGTTAGCATTTTTGTTAACCCAATGCAATTTGACCGTGCCGACGATCTAAACAACTACCCTCGAACGTTAGAAGCTGATCTAAGTAAACTAACAGGGGAAGGCGTTGAGCTTGTATTTACCCCGACTCCAGAAGTAATGTACCCAGAGGGCCTAGATAAACAAACATTTATCGAAGTTCCGGGCCTATCACACATGCTTGAGGGCGCTTCTCGCCCTGGGCATTTTCGCGGTGTATCAACCATTGTCACTAAACTGTTTAATGTCGTTCAACCAGATTTTGCATGCTTCGGCGAGAAAGACTTCCAGCAACTTGCTGTCATTCGTCAAATGACAACTGACCTAGCGTTAGATATTCAAATCGTGGGTGTTGCTACTGTTCGAGAAATGGATGGTTTGGCAATGAGCTCTCGTAATAGTAATTTGACTTTTGATGAGCGCCAACGAGCCCCAGTTCTTGCACGCACTATGCGTTGGATTAGCAGCGCAATTCGTGGTGGCCGAGATGATTACGCATCTGTTATTGAAGATGCGGCAGACCAGCTACGCGCTGCAGATCTTCAGCCAGATGAGATCTTCATTTGTGATGCTAAGACTCTGCAAGCCATCACTTCAGAATCGACTCAAGCTGTGATTCTAATGTCGGCGTTCCTAGGTAAGACTCGTCTTATCGACAACCAAGTTCTCGACTTGGTAACGGAAACCAAAGAAGAAGTGAAAGAAGAAACGGCTGAGTAATCGCTTTCTTCTCTTTACGTAAACCAGCTCCTAACGCAAAGCAACAGCACAAACGAAAGATACAAAAAAGGTCGATGTAATATCGACCTTTTTCTTTGCCTGCGATTCAGGATAATTAATAGAATCTGGATAACTAATAGATCCGGGATAACTAAAAGTTAACTACGTAGGCCAATACCCTTTGTCACTAGGTAGTGTGCAATACCATACAACAGCAAGATAAACACACCTAGTACGCCAAACGACGTCACGATACCCACATCAGATACACCCAAGAAGCCATATCTGAACGCGTTGACCATGTACACGATAGGGTTCAACTTCGATACACCTTGCCAGAATTCAGGTAATAGGCTGATCGAGTAGAACACACCACCAAGATAGGTCAGCGGCGTTAAGATAAAGGTTGGGATAATAGAGATATCATCAAACGTGCGTGCGAATACGGCGTTAATCAAGCCCCCCAGAGCGAACACTACCGACGTTAAAAATACCGTCGCAATGATCACGCCCCAATGGTCAACTTGTAAGTCGACAAAGAACAAGGATACGAACGTTACGATAGTGCCCACTAACAAGCCACGCACCACACCACCCATGACGAAGCCGGCGATAATCACGTAGTTAGGAACAGGTGCGACAAGCAGCTCTTCAATGTTCTTTTGGAACTTTGCACTAAAGAACGAGGATGCCACATTTGAATATGAGTTAGTGATCACCGACATCATGATCAGGCCAGGAACAATGTATTCCATGTAACTAAAACCGTTCATTTCACCAATACGGGCACCGATAAGGTTGCCAAAAATAATGAAATACAGCGTCATGGTAATCGCAGGCGGTACCAATGTTTGCACCCAGATACGCGTAAAACGGTTGATCTCTTTGGTCAGCAAACTGCAAAAAGCTGTCCAATATAGGCTGTACATATTATTTACTCCCCTCACGGACGATACTCACAAATAACTCTTCTAGACGATTTGCTTTGTTACGCATAGAGAGAACTTTAACCTGTTGCTCGCTCAATTGAGCAAAGATGGTATTCAAACCTAGGTTCTTGTCTATTTCGATTTCTAGCGAGCCATTAAACATCACTTGGCTATTCACACCTTCAAGCTTAGGTTCAGTCGCGCCCTCTTCCAGATCCAGAATAAAGGTCTCAGCACTCAATTTACCCAACAGCGCTTTCATGGTTGTGTTCTCAATCAGCTCACCGCGATTGATAATACCAATGTTGCGACACAGCATTTCCGCTTCTTCTAAGTAGTGCGTGGTCAAGATAATGGTAATACCCTGCTTTTCGTTGATCTCTTTCAGGAATTCCCACATTGAACGACGCAGTTCAATATCAACGCCTGCTGTTGGTTCATCAAGGATCAACAAATGAGGTTCATGCATCAATGCACGCGCGATCATCAAACGACGCTTCATACCACCAGACAAGTTACGCGCACGTTCGCCACGCTTTTCCCACAAATCGAGTTGAGATAGGTACTTTTTCGCTCGCTCTTTCGCCAATGCTTTTGGCACGCCGTAATAACCCGCTTGTTGCAGCACGATCTGTTCAACGGTCTCGAACGGGTTAAAGTTAAACTCTTGAGGCACAAGGCCTAAGTTCTGCTTCGCCAGCTCTAGATCGGTATCAATGTCGTAGCCGAACACTTTAACCTTGCCTGACGTTTTATTTACCAGTGAAGAGATAACACCAATGGTGGTTGATTTACCCGCACCATTTGGACCAAGTAGTGCGTAAAAGTCGCCTTTTTCTACTTGTAAACTAACGCCCTTCAGAGCCTCGAAGCCCCCAGCATAAGTTTTTCTTAATTGCTCAATTTCTAATGCATACATAGAGATAGACTGCCATTTGCTATAGATAAGATGTTGATGACCGAGCTTGAGGAAGAGAGTAATGCTTAAAACGAGCTAGCAGAAAACTAACCCAAACTTGTTTACTCGGCCATTTTGCAAACAAGTTTATCGTTGAATCACGATGGATACAAATATCGATTATCCGTTTCTTTTGAAAGCTTGATAGTTTTTGTACTCTGTAAAAATAAAAATGCCGCTAAGTCATTCACTTAACGGCACTCATAACGATGAATCGATGCTGAACAACAGCTTAAAACCAATTGAGTAATGAGGTCGATTTAAGCTTAGACCGATTCAAATTGATGCTCATCCCTATCAACATAGCTTGTTGCCGCCGTCAGTGCTTCGTATCTAAATCGATAAGTATTGGATTCAGGTACCAAATCAAGTACGTGAAACTTCTCTAATTGTTGACGGGTATTCTCATTAGGACACAGCAGGTATACTTCGCACTGTGCATCTAAAGCATCTTTAATAGCATTTTCTAGAGCAAGTCCGACCGTTACATCAATCATAGGCACGTCCGTGAGATCTAAGATCATCACTTCATAATCAGAGATGCTTGAATGCTGACGTGAAATAGCCTTTGAAACACTAAAGATCATTGGGCCAGAAAGATAGAAAAACAACACCTTCCCGTTAGCGCTATCTAGCAGTTGACGTTCGCTATCTGTCAGCGGAATGTCCTCTTCATCATCACCATCACTGATGGCCTTAACTTGCCGAGCTTGCTCTCTGCTTAACCTTTCGATGATCAAGATATTCGAGATAAACACACCAAGTCCAACGGCAATAATCAAGTCAACAAAAACGGTTAGCAGCATCACGCCGTACATCACGCCCATACCTGTGTAACTCACCTTATGTGCCCGCTGAATGAAACTCCAATCGAGGATGTTGAAACCCACATACATGGCGATGCCAGCCAATACCGCCATAGGAATCGGCTCGGTTAAGCCACCCGCGACCAATACCACCAACGCCAACACTAAGGCACGAATAACACCAGATAGCGGAGAACGTGCACCGACCTGAATGTTGGTTACGGTTCCCATGGTGGCACCCGCACCAGGCAATGCTCCAAATAGACCAGAAAGCATATTAGCGATGCCTTGCCCTCTAAGTTCCTTGTCGGAGTCGTGCTCTTTACGTGTCAGTGAGTCTCCGATCACCGCGGTAAGAAGCGTATCAATACAACCAAGAGTGCCAAGCACCAAGGCATCAATAACCATAGTGGTAAATTGATCAGGACTAATGGTAGGAATAACTAATGAAGGTAAACCCGCCGGTATTTCACCAATACGGCGGATAGAGTCAGTGTCGAAAATGATAACCGATAAAAGAGTTACAACAACTAACGCAACCAGTTGTGCTGGCACATACTTGCGATACTTTGCAGGGAAGCCAAAGAGAATGCCGAGCGTCAACGTACCTAGAAACAACTCGCTGACTTTTAAATTAGCCAACGTATCAGGAAGCACAGAGAGAGTGCCCATCACTCCACCAGATGGAGCGGCGTGCCCTAATAATGGCGAAAGCTGTAAGATAATCAGAATAACGCCGATGCCCGACATAAATCCGGAAATCACGCTATATGGCATCAAAGTAACGTATTTTCCGAGCTTTAGTGTCCCGAGTAATATCTGAAATGCCCCCGCCATCATAACGACTGTGAAGGTCATTGCCATTCCGGTTTCAGGGTACTTGGCCACCATACTCGTCATCACGGCCGTCATGATTACCGTCATTGGTCCGGTTGGCTCTGATATCAAACTACTCGAACCGCCAAACAGCGCCGCAAACAAACCGACCATGATAGCGCCCCACAGACCAGCTTCAGCCCCCGCACCAGAAGCTACACCAAATGCCAACGCTAAAGGTAGTGAGATGATGGCGGTTGTCACACCACCAAACATATCCCCTTTGAGGTTGATATCCGTAAAACGACTTCCAAACAAAATACACCTTCCCGATGATGAAATGACAAACCTTATAACTTTAGCAAATGAATTACTCGCACAGAAAGTGTTAATTTAATCACATTATTCATGCCTTATAACCAAATCAAAGCTTCTAACCTAAGTTAATAAATTTAACGACTAGAACACGTCAGATGAGCACTATTTGACACAGTTTTTACAAGATTGAATTTGTAACATTGTGTATAGTTGTGATTCTTAATTAAGGGATGTAAGACGCAAAATGCCAGAAATTAAACAGCTTTTTGAAAACAATTCTAAATGGTCAGAGTCAATTCGCTCTGAACGCCCTGAATACTTTACTACGCTTGAAGAAGGTCAAAATCCTGGTTTCCTATGGATCGGCTGCTCTGATAGCCGTGTACCGGCCGAGCGTCTCACCGGTTTGTATTCTGGCGAACTGTTTGTTCACCGAAATGTAGCCAACCAAGTGGTTCATACCGACCTGAACTGCTTATCTGTTGTACAGTACGCTGTGGATGTACTCAAAGTTAAACACATTATTATCTGTGGCCACTACGGTTGTGGCGGTGTTAATGCTGCGATAGATAACCCTAAGCTTGGCTTGATCAATAACTGGTTACTTCACATCCGTGACAACTACCTAAAATATCGTAAGCAAATTGAGTCTTTACCTCGTGAACAATGGGGTGACAAACTATGCGAAATTAACGTCGCAGAACAAGTTTATAACCTAGGCAATTCAACCATCCTACAAACGGCATGGGAACGCGGTCAAGACGTTGAAATCCACGGCGTTGTTTATGGTATAGGCAATGGCAAACTGCAAGACCTTGGCGTACGTTGCTCAAGCAATGACACATTAGAGAGTAGCCACTTAGATGCGCTCAATAAGATCTTGTCGACGCCAATCCTTGGCTAAAATCAGCCTTACTCACTTCTATCCTGACTAGTTTCTGATAGATAAAAAGAAGGCTCGCATAATGCGAGCCTTCTTTATTTTCATTCAACAGAGTCGTAATTACTTTACTCTTGAGGTACCACTTTACCGATGTATGGTAAGTGACGGTATTTTTGTGCGTAGTCGATACCCACACCAACAACGAACTCATCAGGAATTTCAAAACCAATCCATTTAGTATCTACAATCACTTCACGGCGAGAAGGCTTATCCAACAGTGTACAAATTTCGATAGATTTAGGACCACGTAGGCTCAAAATTTCTTTCACTTTAGTCAGTGTGTTACCAGTATCGATAATGTCTTCGACAAGTAGAACGTCTTTACCTTGGATATCATCATCAAGATCTTTCAAAATACGAACATCACGTGAACTTTCCGTGCCATTGCCGTAGCTAGATGCGGTCATGAAATCAACTTGGTGAGTTAAATCGATAGCACGAGCAAGATCCGCCATAAAAACAAAAGATCCACGTAATAAGCCAACTAAAACGAGATCTTCACTCCCTTTATAGTGCTCCGTGATCTGTTTGCCTAGTTCGTTCACTCGATCCTGAACTTCTTGCTCAGAGATCATGACTTCAACTGTATGCTTCATACTGCTCTCATTTTATTTGGTGATTGCGACAAGTGTAGACAGCTTTGCCATTGGTGCCGCTCAATTTGTGCGTAAGTCTAGCATTGCTCAAATACCCACACCACCTTATGGTTCAAATTTACTGTGAGATTCTCAATGAGATAGGTACGGATACCTTGCCTCATACTCGCTTACTTTCACATTAATACTGATCACGCTTTATGTATCAAGTTTGATGTAACTGTCTATAAAACAAGCTCAAAGGATTGACCATTTGCATATGCACTATTACACTCATCCTGGCTTAAATAATAATAAAATCATTAATATAAAAAATCGTTGGCAAGGAACATAAAATGGACTCAATATCTAAGAGGCCTAGAACTAGGCTTTCACCCTTAAAAAGAAAACTTCAATTGATGGAAATCGCACTTGAGGTATTCTCTCGCCGCGGCATTGGCCGAGGTGGCCACGCAGATATCGCTGATATTGCTCAGGTGTCTGTAGCAACCGTATTTAACTACTTCCCTACCCGAGAAGATCTGGTTGATGAAGTACTGAATCATGTCGTACGCCAATTCTCTAACTTCCTTTCAGATAATATCGATCTCGATATTCACGCGAAAAAAAATCTACATAATATTGCCACTGAAATGGTGAACTTAGTGGCTCAAGATAGCCATTGGCTGAATGTTTGGTTCGAGTGGAGCGCATCAACTCGTGATGAAGTATGGCCTTTATTTGTCACAACCAACCGCACTAACCAAATGTTATTACAAAATATGTTTAGTAAGGCGATTGAGCGTGGAGATGTGTGTGATGAGCATGATCCTAAGCATCTTGCGAACCTATTTCACGGCATCTGCTACTCGTTATTCATTCAAGCAAAACGTCTCGAAACGCCAGAAGAGCAAGAAAACTTAACAGACAGCTACTTAAACATGTTGTGTATTTATAAGTAGATTCGAGATAAATTGTTAAAGGGTTGGCCTAATGGGTCAGCCCTTTTTTTGTGGAGTGTAGTCGCTCTTCGCATCCCGAAGCGCAGCGTACTCGTATTTCGAATGAAGTGTTTCTGCTCTTTTCTTCAGGCATAAAAAAACCGCTGACGAATCAGCGGCTTTTAAAAACATTCGCGAGTGGCTAAAGAAGAATTACTTCTTCTTTTTTACTGCTTTTTTGTTTGGAAGGTCAGTGATTGAACCTTCGAATACTTCCGCAGCTAGACCAACAGACTCGTGTAGAGTTGGGTGAGCGTGGATAGTAAGAGCGATATCTTCTGCATCACAACCCATTTCGATTGCTAGGCCGATTTCACCAAGAAGCTCACCACCGTTAGTACCAACAACAGCACCACCGATTACACGATGAGTATCTTTATCGAAGATCATCTTAGTCATACCGTCTGCACAGTCTGAAGCGATTGCACGACCAGAAGCAGCCCAAGGGAAAGTAGCGACTTCGTAATTCAGGCCTTCCGCTTTCGCTTCTTTCTCAGTCTTACCTACCCAAGCAACTTCTGGCTCAGTGTACGCAATTGATGGGATTACTTTCGGGTCGAAGTAGTGCTTCTTACCAGAGATAACTTCCGCAGCTACGTGACCTTCATGCACACCTTTGTGAGCAAGCATTGGTTGACCAACAACATCACCGATTGCGTGAATGTGAGAAACGTTAGTACGCATTTGCTTATCAACATTGATGAAACCACGCTCATCAACTTCGATACCCGCTTTTTCAGCGTCGATAAGTGCACCGTTTGGAACACGACCGATAGCAACAAGAACAGCATCGTAACGCTCAGCTTCAGCTGGTGCTTTTTTGCCTTCCATTGAAACGTAGATACCATCTTCTTTTGCTTCAACCGCGGTCACTTTAGTTTCAAGCATAAGCTTAAACTTGTCTTTGATGCGCTTAGTGAAAACTTTAACGATGTCTTTATCCGCCGCAGGGATAACTTGATCGAACATCTCAACAACTTCAACTTTAGAACCTAGAGAATGGTAAACCGTACCCATCTCAAGACCGATGATACCACCGCCCATGATAAGCAGTTTTTCTGGTACTTCGTTGAGTTCTAGTGCATCCGTAGAATCCCAAATACGTGGGTCTTCATGTGGGATGAACGGAAGTTTGATTGGACGAGAGCCCGCAGCGATGATTGCGTTGTCGAAGTTAACCGTCGTTGCTTCGCCTTCGCCTTCAACAAGAATGCTATTAGGACCTGTGAACTTACCGAAACCGTTAACAACAGTCACGTTACGCATCTTAGCCATACCGCCAAGACCGCCAGTAAGTTGGTCAACGACTTTATCTTTCCAGATACGGATCTTGTTGATGTCCGTTTGTGGCTCGCCGAATACAACGCCGTGCTCTGCCATCGCTTTTGCTTCTTCGATTACTTTAGAAACATGAAGAAGTGCTTTTGATGGAATACAACCAACGTTTAGACATACACCACCAAGAGTGCTGTAACGTTCAACTAGTACTGTTTCTAGACCTAAATCCGCACAACGGAATGCCGCTGAGTAGCCAGCAGGACCTGAACCAAGTACAACAACTTGGGCTTTAATTTCTTTGCTCATTGTGACCTCTTGTAGTCATTATCCCTAACAGGCTGAGTAGATGTTCTTAAAATTATTGGGCTTTCAAACAGGAAACATTTTACAGAGATGTTAACAGTGTGAAAGTAGCTTTAAGTTAGCCTGTGAGCTAGACAACAATTCCCCGTCAGATTATGAGAAATGCAGGAAACTGTTCTCTAAAAATAGTCTTTATATAAAGAATTAAGGTGACTCGAAAGTCACCTTAATAATTACTTTCTCAATTACAGTACTAGACGACGAATGTCAGATAGCGCGCTGTTTAGGAAAGTAATGAAGCGTGCACCTTCTGCACCATCGATCACACGGTGGTCGTATGATAGAGACAGTGGAAGCTGTAGACGTGGTTGGAACTCTTTACCATTCCAAACAGGCTTAATCTCAGACTTAGATACACCTAGGATACCTACTTCTGGAGCATTTACGATTGGTGTAAATGCAGTACCGCCAATACCACCAAGGCTAGAGATTGTGAAACAACCGCCTTGCATGTCTGCCGCTGTTAACTTGCCAGAACGTGCTTTCTTAGAAACAACCATTAGTTCTTCAGATAGCTCGTAAATGCCTTTCTTGTTCACGTCTTTGAAAACAGGAACAACTAGGCCGTTTGGTGTATCAACTGCGATACCCACGTTTACGTACTTCTTAAGAATGATGCTTTCGCCATCTTCAGAAAGAGAAGAGTTAAACGCTGGGAATGCTTCTAGCGCTTTAGCAACAGCTTTCATGATGAACACAAGTGGTGTGATCTTCATGCCAGTGTCTTTCTTCGCTTCGATTGCGTTCTGTTCTTTACGGAATGCTTCTAGCTCAGTGATGTCTGCGTTGTCCCACTGTGTAACGTGAGGGATCATTACCCAGTTACGGTGTAGGTTTGCGCCAGAGATCTTCTTGATCTTAGAAAGCTTCTGAACTTCAGTTTCGCCGAACTTGCTAAAATCAACTTTTGGCCATGGTAGTAGACCAAGAGCAGAACCGTCGCCGCCTTTGCCAGATGCCGCTGCACCAGACTCTAGACGCTTAAGTGCATCTTTAACGTAAGACTGAACGTCTTCTTTAAGTACACGGCTCTTACGACCAGTACCTTTAACTTTTGCTAGGTTTACACCGAACTCACGAGCTAGACGACGAACAACTGGAGATGCGTGAGCATACTCGCCGTTCTCTTGGAAGTCATCTGATGCTGCTGGAGCCGCTGCAGGTGCTTCTGCTTTAGGAGCAGGTGCCGCCGCAGGAGCTGGAGCTGCTGCTTGTGCAGGTGCAGCAACAGGAGCTGCGCCTTCAACGACGAAAGTCATGATTAGAGAGCCAGTTGACACTTTGTCGCCCGCTGCAATCTTGATCTCTTTTACTGTACCAGCGAATGGTGCTGGTACTTCCATTGAAGCTTTGTCGCCTTCAACAGTAATTAAAGATTGCTCTTCTTCTACTGTATCGCCAACCGCTACCATGATTTCAGTAACTTCTACTTCGTCACCACCGATATCTGGAACGTTTACTTCTTTCTCAGCAGATGCTGCTGGAGCCGCTGCAACTGGTGCTGCTTCTGCTACAGGAGCTGCTGCGCCTGAGCCAGCAACTTCAAATACCATCACTAGAGAACCCGTAGAAACTGAATCACCAGAAGCGATCTTGATTTCTTTAACGATACCAGCGAATGGTGCAGGAACTTCCATTGAAGCCTTGTCGCCTTCAACAGTAAGAAGAGATTGCTCTTCTTCTACTGCATCACCGATAGCAACCATGATTTCAGTTACTTCAACTTCATCACCGCCGATATCAGGAACGTGAACTTCTTTAAGCTCTGCCGCTGCAGGCGCAGCTACTGGAGCTGCCTCTGGAGCAGGTGCAGCTTCAGCTGCACCCTCGGCTTCGAAAATCATGATAAGAGAACCAGTAGAAACTGAATCGCCTTCCGCTACTTTGATCTCTTTAACGATACCCGCTTGAGACGCTGGAACTTCCATTGAAGCTTTGTCGCCTTCAACAGTGATCAGTGACTGCTCTTCTTCAACCTTGTCGCCAACGTTTACAAGAATCTCAGTTACTTCAACCTCGTCAGCACCAATATCTGGTACATTAATTTCGATTGTCATTGTTTTTTCCTACCTTAATGCCAGTCTTATGCGTATTGCGGGTTAGTTTTTTCAGTGTCGATATCGAACTTAGCAATTGCTTCAACAACGACAGATTTCTCAATATCACCACGTTTAGCCAGTTCAGTTAGAGCTGCGACTACGATATAGCCAGCGTTAACTTCGAAGTGACGACGTAGGTTTGCACGGCTGTCAGAACGGCCGAAACCATCTGTACCAAGTACTTTGTAAGACTCAGTTGGCATGTACGCACGTACTTGCTCAGCGTAGTTCTTCATGTAGTCAGTCACTGCGATTGCAGGTTCTTTACCAAGAACTGTTGTGATGTACGGTACTTTCTCTTCAGCTTCTGGGTGAAGCATGTTGTCACGCTCTACCGATTGGCCGTCACGAGTAAGTTCGTTGAACGACGTTACAGAGAATACGTCAGATGCTACGCCGTACTCTTCACTTAGAATTGCACCTGCTTTACGCGCTTCGTTCATGATAGTACCAGAGCTCATTAGTTGAACTTTACCCTTAGTCGCTTTATCACCTTGAGGAACGTGAGATTCAAGCTTGTAGATACCCTTGCGGATGCCTTCTTCAGCGCCTTCTGGCATTGCAGGCATTGCATAGTTCTCGTTCATTACTGTTAGGTAGTAGTAAACGTTCTCTTGCTGAGGACCGTACATGCGACGGATACCGTCTTGCATGATTACTGCTAGCTCGTAAGCAAACGTTGGGTCGTAAGAGATACAGTTCGGGATCGTGTTCGCTTGGATGTGCGAGTGACCATCTTCGTGCTGTAGACCTTCACCGTTCAGTGTTGTACGACCAGCAGTCGCACCTAGTAGGAAGCCACGAGCTTGTTGGTCACCTGCTAGCCATGCCATGTCACCAATACGTTGGAAACCGAACATTGAGTAGTAGATGTAGAACGGGATCATCGGCAGATCGTTTGTGCTGTATGACGTTGCAGCCGCAAGCCATGACGCCATAGAACCTAGCTCGTTGATACCTTCTTGAAGAACTTGACCTGATGTCGCTTCTTTGTAGTAAGAAACGATGCCTTTATCTTCAGGTGTGTATTCTTGACCTTGTGGGTTGTAAATACCAACCTGACGGAATAGACCTTCCATACCGAATGTACGAGCTTCATCACAGATGATAGGAACAATGTTCTTACCAATATTCTTATCTTTAAGCAGGATGTTTAGCGTACGTACATAAGCCATAGTGGTAGAGATATCACGCTTCTGCTCACCAAGTAGAGGTGCGAATGCGTCTAGCTCCGGAACCTTGAACTCTTGCGTAAATTTAGGCAGACGTGCTGGCGTGTAACCTTGTAGAGCTTTACGACGAGCGTGTAGGTATTCGTACTCAGCAGAACCTTCTTCCAGTTTCAGGTAAGGAAGTTCAGCGACTTTCTCATCAGAAAGAAGCTCTTGTAGGCCTAAACGATCACGTAGGTATTGAACGTGAGTCATGTCCATCTTCTTAACACCGTGAGCGATGTTTTTACCTTCTGCAGCTTCGCCCATGCCGTAACCTTTAACAGTCTTAGCTAGGATTACAGTTGGCTTACCGTTTGTCTCTTTTGCATTGTTGAATGCAGAGAACAGTTTAGAAGAATCGTGGCCACCACGTTTCAGTTCGAAGATCTCATCATCGGTCATGTCTGCAACAAGTGCAGCAGTTTCAGGGTACTTACCAAAGAAGTGTTCACGTACGTATGCACCATCTTTAGACTTGAACGTTTGGTAGTCACCATCGATAGTTTCGTTCATTAGTTGAAGAAGCTTACCTGTCGTGTCTTTAGCAAGTAGAGAGTCCCAGTTGCTACCCCAGATAACTTTAACAACGTTCCAACCTGCGCCTTTGAATAGGCCTTCAAGTTCTTGAATGATGCTACCGTTACCCATTACAGGGCCATCTAGACGCTGTAGGTTACAGTTGATTAGGAAACATAGATTGTCTAACTTCTCACGAGAAGCGAAAGAGATAGCACCACGTGATTCTGGCTCATCCATCTCACCGTCACCTAGGAACGCGTATACACGTTGCGCTGAAGTATCTTTCAGGCCACGACCTTCAAGGTACTTAAGGAAGCGCGCTTGGTAGATAGCAGAAATCGGACCTAGACCCATAGATACAGTAGGGAACTGCCAGAATTCAGGCATCAGTTTAGGGTGCGGGTAAGAAGGGATACCTTTACCATCAACTTCTTGACGGAAGTTATCTAGTTGCTCTTCAGTTAGACGGCCTTCAACGAATGCACGAGAGTAAATACCAGGAGAGATGTGACCTTGGTAGTAAACTAAATCGCCACCGTCAGTCTCGTTTGGAGCACGGAAGAAGTGGTTAAAACAAACTTCATAGAACGCTGCTGCTGACTGGTAAGAAGCCATGTGACCACCAAGGTCTAGGTCTTTCTTAGAAGCACGCAATACGATCATGATTGCGTTCCAACGAATAATCGAACGAATACGACGCTCAAGAGTTACGTCACCAGGGTAAGCTGGCTCTTGTGCTGCTGGAATTGTGTTGATGTAGTTTGTGTTGATGCCTGTAGCCATATCAACACCATCTAAACGCGCTTTATCTAGAACTTGTTCTAGTAAAAACTGTGCACGTTCTACACCTTCTTCACGTACTACTGACTCAAGAGCTTCTAACCAATCTTGAGTTTCCAGAGCATCAACGTCATGCTTCATGTCAGACATGGCGATCTATCCTTTTTGTTAGTTGGATTCTACTAAACACGTAAACAGCCGAAGTATTACGACTATTTACCCTGTTGAATTCGACGTAGAGAACGTTCGCGACGCGATTCTTCCTTCGTCAAATCAAGCAATGTTTCTTCGATGTAAGCTAAATGAGAATGTGACATTTCACGCGCCTGTTCTGGCTGTCCTGAAACGATCGCATCTACAATGTTAGCTCGATGTATACTCACTTTCTCCACAACGTCTTTACGACGATGCAACAGCTTTAAATTTTCTAAGACGTTTTGTTCAAGTAACGGAGCCAAGCTACGAACAATGTGCAATAACACTACATTGTGCGCTGCCTCTGTTAAAGCAACAAGAAAAGCCATCACCGCTGCAGATTCGGCTTCAATATCACCCTTATCTTGCGCACCATGAATTTTTTCTTGGCATGCTTGAATTCGAGTAAAGTCTTCTTCGGTGCCACGCAATGCCGCGAAGTAAGCCGAAATCCCTTCCATCGCATGACGCGATTCCAACAAGTCTAGTTGGGTTTCAGAATGGGAGGACAACAAATTAAGCAAAGGATCTGAAAAGCTTTTCCAGATACTTTCGCTAACAAACGTACCTCCACCTTGACGGCGAGTAAGCAAGCGTTTTGCCTCTAAACGTTGTATCGCTTCTCGGACTGAAGGACGAGACACATCGAACTGTTTCGCCAGTTCGCGCTCAGGCGGCAGTTGCTGCCCTGGAGCCAGTGTTCCTTCCACAATCAACCTTTCTAACTCTTGCTCGATAACATCGGAGAGTTTTGGCTGACGAATCCTTTGATAAGCCATAGTTTATTGTTCTTCTTTTTCTTCGCTGACAATTGGTAATACCAATTTTAAGTTGAGCAGAAATTAACATAATTAAAACGCCACTGTCCAGCCTAAAGTTGACCTGTATCATAGAATGCAGCATGAATTAACCACGATTTAACAAATGAAATTTAAAACAGCAACCAAATTGGTCTTACCATTTACAGGAGTAATACTTTTGGGGAGCTTTCGTGCTAGAAAGTTTCAGGATAAAAATGAATTGTTTCAGGAATACTAGCCTAAACTGGTTAAAAATCGAACCAAGAGCACAATTGAGAGTAAAATACTGTTCATAAATATTAATATCTGAGTGTTTGATAGGCCCGTCACACTCTCAATTTATTGATCCCCTCTCCTCAACCACTTCCTTTACATAACAACAACAAAAATTCACAAGTGATTATACTAAATGTTGACGACTTAAGGCTCAGTACAAACTGAATTCTATTAAGGTTTAGGCCTAAATCTTGAGCTTTCCTTTAAACTTCTGCCAATCGAAAACCAAGCCTGGATCAGTTTTTCGAAGGGGCGCGATATATTGGTGTCCAGTAATTCGCTGGTTAGTAATCGCTGGAAAACTCGACATTAGAGTCTTGGTCAATTGTGCCAAAGATTGATATTGCAGCTCGGTGTACGAGACAAAGTCACTGCCCTCCAATTCAATACCAATAGAGTAATCGTTACACTTTTCACGCCCGGAAAAGCTAGACTGACCAGCATGCCAAGCTCGATCAAGAAACGAAACAAACTGCACCACTTCACCGTCACGACGAATTAAACAGTGAGCAGAAACGCCCATCTGATGAATCACCTTGAAAAAAGGATGGGCATTGGGGTTCAGGTTCCCAGTAAAAAATTGCTCAATATAGGGCCCACCAAACTGACCCGGCGGTAAACTGATGTTGTGAACCACCAGCAGAGAGATGTCCTCACAATCCGGTCTTGAATCAAAATACGGGGATGGAGCATGTCGAGCGTTGTCATACCATCCGTTGGAACTGATCATCATCTTGGTCTCACTTTCTTTTCCGCTAGCACAATAAGATTGTGACCTTGCCCATAGAGCAGTCGCGCTAGCCTCTTTAATTTGAAGTTAAGCAAGAGTATCATTCCATTCCCACTCCCTTTCAAGATTAGATTTGCGATGAAAAACACACATAACAGCCACCAACGCCTCGACTACTTAAAAGAGCAACTGCCTCTAGAGATCACACGTGCCGTCGCGGATGCCATCAAAGAAGATCTAGGCGGAACGTTGGATCCAGCGGCTGATATTACGGCAAGTCTAATCCCTGCAGACGCAATCAATAGCGCAACCATCATTACCCGAGAGCACGGCGTATTCTGTGGTAAAGCTTGGGCTGATGAAGTGTTTAAGCAATTGGGCGGTGAAGTCACTATCGAGTGGAACGTAGAAGATGGTGACAAGGTTGAGCCAAATCAAACGCTTTGTTCATTAACAGGTCCAGCACGCGCACTATTAACGGGTGAGCGAAACGCAATGAACTTCATCCAAACACTATCAGGTTGTGCAACAGCGACGGCAATCTACGCCGATAAAATCAAACACACAGAATGCCGCCTGTTAGATACACGTAAAACCATTCCAGGCCTACGCAGCGCACAAAAATACGCGGTCGCTTGTGGCGGCGGTTTTAATCACCGTATTGGCGTTTTCGATGCGTACCTAATCAAAGAAAACCACATCATTGCATGTGGTGGCATTGAAAAAGCTATCTCTACGGCAAAAGAGCTGAACCCAGGCAAGCCTGTAGAAGTTGAAACAGAGAGCCTAGCAGAGCTAGAGCAAGCGATCACCGCAGGCGCAGACATCGTCATGCTAGACAACTTCACCACCGACATGATGCGCGAAGCCGTTAAAATCAACGCTGGCCGAGCGGCACTTGAAAACTCAGGTAACGTCACTCTAGAGACAATAGCTGAGTTCGCTGAAACAGGGGTTGATTATATCTCTGTAGGTGCGCTAACCAAGCACCTAAAAGCAATGGATTTATCGATGAGATTTACAGGTTAATATACTTAACTATCAATACTTTAACTACCAAGGCATGGCTATAGGCGATGCCTTTTTTATTGCTTGTCTTATCAATATACCAAGTAGCTAGTTTAAGTTGATCGCATAATTTTGCGCTAGATATGCAACGTGACACTATAAAACACCAAACCACTCGCGACCACACCTGCACACCATTCCACTTCTCCATTTCGACTTATATTCTCTCCATCAACCAGTGCTTGCACTGAAACAAACCAAATAATGGAAGAGAAAAATGAACAACAAAAGAACAAATCAGAAAGGTTTTACGTTAATTGAATTGATGATTGTGGTGGCCGTGATTGGAGTATTAGCCGCGATTGCGATACCACAATATCAGACCTACGTAAAAAAAGGAGCCGCAGGCGCTGCATATGCAACAGCCACTGCACTTAAAACAAATGTTGAAGATTATATTGCTGTTAATGGTGATTACCCGCAAACTTCAGCAGCGGTTAATGCAACTCCATTCTCTCTGGGAACTGTTGCAGTAGCATCTAATGACGTTACAGTTGAAGTAACATCAGGTGGTGGTCGTGGTTCTAAAGTCATCCTATCAAGAGATGCTACAAATGGTGCATGGACTTGTGCTTTAACCGTATCGGCAGGTGTTAGTATAAACGGTTGCTCATAAGTGCTAACCAACCTCCCAACCGTTCTACGTCAGGCTAATTTTCTTAGCCTGATACAAGAACAAGCCGTTGCGGAATATGTACAAGCTTCAGGTGTTTCTACGCCTGAAGCTTTACTCGTTCTTGATTTATTCACCGGCGATTCCTTAGCAAACAATATCAAAACCATTTTCGGTTTACCGTTAGTACAACTCGCCAATACCAACTACGAAACCTTGTGTGAACAGCTAGGGCTTCGTGAGCTGATCACCAAGTATTGTGCTATTCCGATTGCCGTTTCTAGTTCTACGCTCACGCTCGCCTCTGCCGACCCGACCGACTTACACGCTGAAGACGATTTCCGATTTGCGACAGGGTTGCAAATTGAACTCGTCGTCGCTAATTATTCAGAATTAGAAGGCGCGATACGCAAACTGTATGGCCGCTCGATTTTCGGACAAGACTCCAAGCGAAAAGAGATCACTCAAGATGAACTCGCCAACCTGGTTGAAGTCTCTGACGATGAAATCACGTCAATTGAAGACCTCAGCCAAGATGATTCCCCTGTGAGCCGTTTTATCAACCAAATATTGGTTGATGCGGTGCGTAAAGGCGCCTCTGATATCCACTTCGAACCTTATGAAGAAAACTATCGAGTTCGCCTGCGTTGCGATGGCATCCTTGTCGAAATTCAACAGCCCGCTTCTCATTTAAGTCGTCGGTTATCCGCCCGCTTAAAAATTCTCGCTAAGTTGGATATTGCCGAGCGTCGATTGCCTCAAGACGGCCGCATCAAGTTGCGGTTAAATGATGAGCTTGCGATTGATATGCGTGTATCGACGCTACCAACCTTATGGGGAGAAAAGATCGTACTGCGTCTGCTAGACAGTAGCGCTGCCAATTTAGATATCGATAAACTCGGCTACAGCGAAGAACAAAAAGCACTCTATCTTAATGCACTGAAACGACCGCAAGGGATGATTTTAATGACCGGGCCAACCGGCAGTGGCAAAACAGTCTCCCTTTACACTGGCCTTCGAGTTCTCAACACCACAGAACGCAACATCTCTACCGCAGAAGATCCGGTCGAAATTAACTTACGCGGTATCAACCAAGTACAAGTCACACCCAAGATCGGCTTTGGATTTGCTGAAGCACTACGATCCTTTTTACGACAAGACCCAGACATCGTGATGGTCGGAGAGATCCGTGACTTAGAAACCGCAGAGATAGCGATCAAAGCCTCGCAAACTGGCCACTTAGTCCTTTCAACACTGCATACAAACTCTGCCGCAGAAACCGTCACTCGACTCGCTCACATGGGGATAGAGCCCTTTAACCTTGCTTCATCATTAAGCCTAATTATTGCTCAGCGACTCGCGAGACGCTTGTGCAACCATTGCAAAACGGTGGATGATTCGCCGGACATATTTCTGCGTCACTCTATTCCCAACAGCCAAACCATTTACAAAGCCAACCCACAAGGATGCAATGAGTGTACTCAAGGGTATTCTGGCCGAGTCGGTATCTACGAAGTGATGCCGTTTACCGACCAACTCAAAAGCAGCCTTATCAACAAGCCTAACGCGCTAACAATTGAAAGCCTTGCTCGTCGGGAAGGTATGCGAACCCTACAAGAATCAGGGCTTGATAAGCTGCTTGAAGGTATCACCAGCTACCAAGAACTACAGCGTGTTCTGTACATATAGTCCAATGGAGAACAAATGAGTATTCAGCCCAAACAGTCACAATTAAAAAGCTACCATTGGAAAGGTATAAATAGCTCAGGTAAGAAAGTGTCTGGCCAAACTTTAGCGTTAACCGAATTGGAAGTGCGAGAGAAACTCAATGAACAGCATATCCAGATAAAAAAAATCAAAAAGAAAAATATCTCGGCCATTACACGCTTAACGCATCGCGTCAAAGCAAAAGACATCACAATTTTGACTCGCCAGCTTGCCACTATGCTAACCACCGGAGTGCCAATCGTGCAGGCGATTAAATTGGTATCAGATAACCACCGCAAAGCTGAAATGAAATCTATTCTGTCGCATATCTGTAAAGGCATCGAAGCCGGCACTCCTATTTCAAGAGCGATGCGTACGGCCAGTAGCCACTTTGATGAGCTCTATACCGACTTAGTCGCAACTGGCGAACTTTCAGGTAACCTTGCGCAAGTCTTTGATCGCTTGGCGACATATCGTGAAAAGAGTGAACAACTCCGCTCAAAAGTCATCAAAGCACTCATTTACCCTGCTATGGTGGTGTTAGTTGCTTTATCGGTTTCTTACCTAATGCTAACCGTGGTTATTCCAGAATTTGAATCCATGTTTGCAGGTTTTGGCGCTGATCTCCCTTGGTTTACCCAGCAAGTTTTGCAGTTATCACATTGGATGCAAGCTTATAGTCTTTACGCTTTGATTGCCGTTAGTGTTGTAATGATTAGTTTTAAATTACTGCGAAAGCGCTCCTACTCACTCAGATTAACCACCAGCCGACTCAGTTTAAAATTTCCCATACTCGGTACGGTTCTATCTAAAGCTTCTATCGCCAAATTCAGTCGAACTCTTTCTACTAGTTTCAGTTCAGGTATCCCGATCTTGACTAGCCTTAAAACCACAGCAAAAACCGCGGGTAACCTTCATTATGAGGTTGCGATTGGAGAAGTTCACCGTGAGACAGCGGCAGGTATGCCAATGTATATCGCGATGCGTAATACAGACGTGTTCCCTGAAATGGTGCTACAGATGGTGATGATTGGTGAGGAATCGGGAAATTTAGACGACATGCTCAACAAGGTTGCGACTATTTATGAATTTGAAGTCGACAATACCGTCGATAACTTAGGTAAGATTTTGGAACCGCTGATCATTGTCTTTCTGGGCACCGTTGTAGGAGGGCTTGTTGTCGCAATGTACTTACCAATCTTTAATCTAATGAGTGTGTTAGGATAGTAAAAGCGACTTAACACCCATGAGTAGCAAACTTCGACTCATATAGATCACGTGGTAACAAGACACTATGGAAGTACTTCAATACTATCCTTGGCTATTCCCTGTATTAGCTTTCATTTTTAGCCTTCTTATCGGCAGCTTTCTCAACGTTGTAATTCATCGATTACCGATTATGATGGAACGTGAGTGGCAACAAGAGTGCTCCGAATATTTTTCTCAATATAAAATTCCAGCACCTGAAGGGGAATTTAATCTTAGCACTCCACGTTCGACTTGCCCGAAATGCGACACCCAATTAAGAGTCATCGACAATATCCCCGTTTTGAGCTGGTTGTTCTTAAAGGGCAAGTGCCACAGTTGTGCGAATCCAAT
Source organism: Vibrio sp. 5S239 (assembly GCF_041439575.1). Classification (NCBI taxonomy): domain Bacteria; kingdom Pseudomonadati; phylum Pseudomonadota; class Gammaproteobacteria; order Vibrionales; family Vibrionaceae; genus Vibrio; species Vibrio sp. 5S239. The sequence goes on from NZ_JBGOOM010000003.1 coordinate 246,118, forward strand.
CAGTGCTCGCTACCCTTTGGTAGAATTACTTACTGCAACACTTTGTACCGTGGTGGCGAGCCACTTTGGTTTTAGTTTCTACGCTATTGCGCTGATCTTTTTCACCTTCGCATTGATTACGGCGACCTTTATTGATCTCGACACCATGCTGCTGCCTGATCAAATCACCTTACCTTTGGTTTGGTCTGGTATTGCATTAGCTCTGTTTAATATCAGCCCTGTATCGCTTCAAGCCTCAGTAGTTGGTGCGATGGCTGGTTACTTAGCCTTATGGTCTGTCTATTGGCTTTTCAAACTACTCACGGGTAAAGAAGGAATGGGCTATGGTGACTTTAAATTATTAGCAGCACTTGGGGCATGGCTTGGGTGGCAGCACCTACCAATGATCATTCTTTTATCATCACTCGTCGGCCTTATTTTTGGATTGATTCAACTGAGGTTAAAACAACAAGGGATAGATAAAGCTTTCCCATTTGGACCTTATCTCGCCATTGCTGGTTGGGTAAGCTTGATGTGGGGTAACGACATCATGGATTGGTATTTCACGTCTGTATTAGGAATTTGATCATGGCAACCATTATCGGATTAAGTGGTGGTATCGCCAGTGGTAAAACCACGGTAGCTAACCTTTTCAATAAACACTTTAATATTGATATTGTCGATGCTGATATAGTGGCTCGTGAAGTCGTGGCACCAGGCAGCAAAGGCCTACAACAGATTACTGACCATTTTGGTGAAGCGATTTTACTTGAAGATGGGACGCTAAACCGAAGTAAACTACGTGAGCAGATCTTCTCTGATGCAAAAGAAAAGCAATGGCTCAATGATCTTCTTCATCCGATGATCCGCAACAAAATTGACAGTGACCTGTCTAAAGTCACCTCTCCTTATGCTTTATTAGTAGCTCCTCTATTGGTTGAAAACCAAATGCAAGGTATGGCCGACCGCGTATTGATCGTTGATGTGCCTTCCGAAGTGCAAATAGAGCGTACGATGAATCGTGATAATGTTTCTAGGGAACAAGTTGTATCAATTTTAAAATCACAGGCTTCAAGAGAACAACGTTTAGCCATTGCCGATGATGTGATTGAGAACCATACTAAAAACCAAGAACTTTTGCCTCAAATCACAGATTTACATCAAAAGTATCTGGCAATCAGTACAGTAGATGGGTCAGAATAGAACTATGTTGAATGAAGGCTTGCTTGATGATCACCCACAAATTTGAACATCCTCTGAATGAGAAAACACGAATTTACTTAAGAGTTGAATCGCTCTTGAGACAACTACACTTGTCTTCTACATTTTCCGATGCTCAACAGTATCAACTCTTTTTCCGTTCTATCTTTGACCTGATTGAAATTTTCGAACAGATTCAGCTTAAGAGCGAACTAGCAAAAGATATTGAGAAGCAGCGTTTGACCTATAAAAGCTGGTTAAACGTTGAAGGTGTCGATCAAGAGATGCTAACGTCATTACTCAAAGACATTGGCAACATCTATCGTGAACTGATGCAAGCAGAGCGTTTTGGGCAATCCCTAAAAGAAGACCGCTTCCTGAGTGCTATTCGCCAACGTTTTAACCTACCAGGTGGCTCATGCTGCTTTGATTTACCCGCACTGCATTACTGGCTACACCTTCCTCTCGACAAAAGAATGAGAGATGCCAAAATGTGGATGGATAGCCTACAACCTTTGTACGAAGCGCTAACGCTATGGTTAAAGCTAACCAGAGAAACTGGCCACTTTAAAGAGCAAATTGCTCGTGCTGGCTTCTTCCAGAGCGATGCTGATGAAGCAAATATCCTGCGTCTTTCGATTCCGATGCAATACGGCGCTTACCCGATGATCTCGGGTCATAAAAACCGTTTTGCCGTTAAATTCATGAGCTTTGAAACAGGACAAGCCTGTACTCAAGATATCGAATTTGAATTGGCTATTTGCACCTAATTAATTTCCTTTTATCGTTTAGCTTGAGTGCTCACTCGAGCCTAAACTCACTATTATTCCCCCTCAAATTAAGAATCACTATGTCGAAGAAAATCACCATCGTTAAATGCCCTCAATGTAATACTGACGTTGAATGGGGTGAACAAAGCCCACATCGCCCGTTTTGCAGTAAGCAATGTCAGATGATTGATTTTGGTGAATGGGCAGATGAAGAGAACAGCATCGCTGGCGCACCAGACATGTCGGATAGCGATGGTTGGTCGGAAGATCCACACTAAGCCACTAAGCCACTAAGCCACTAAGCCACTAAGCCTAGCGAGTAAATTTTGAAGGGTTGGCGTTTAACGTCAATCCTTTTTTATTGCCGGTGATTCCTTATTTCCTCAAGAGCGAGGAACGAGCGAATTGAGACTCTCTTGCCTGCTCAGCTCTAAATTACAGACACAAAAAAGCGGAGCCAAATGGCTCCGCTTTTATCGATAGAATGCAAAAAGAATTACTTTTTAGTAAGCTTCTCTTTAATACGAGCTGACTTACCAGAACGCTCACGTAGGTAGTACAACTTGGCACGACGTACTGCACCACGGCGTTTAACTTCGATGCTATCAACGATTGGAGAGTGAGTTTGGAACGCACGTTCTACGCCTTCACCGTTCGAGATCTTACGAACTGTGAATGCAGAGTGTAGACCACGGTTACGAATAGCGATTACAACGCCTTCGAAAGCCTGTAGACGCTCACGGTCACCTTCTTTTACCTTAACCTGAACTACAACAGTGTCACCTGGTGCGAATTTAGGAAGGTCTGATTTTAGTTGCTCTTCTTCAAGAGCCTTGATGATGTTGCTCATTTGTATAAATTCCTAGAATAAACTGATACTAAATTTAATAGGTTACTGCTTGCTTTTCGTTAAGAGCGTTGCTCTTTAATGAATTCAGCCAGTAATTGTTCCTGTTCGTCAGTCAGAGCTAGGTTTTCCAGGAGTTCTGGTCTTCTTAGCCAAGTTCGGCCCAACGATTGTTTCAATCGCCAGCGACGAATGTCCTTATGGTTTCCAGACTTGAGTACCGATGGCACATCTTTATCATCTAGCACCTCAGGGCGCGTATAATGGGGGCAATCTAGCAAACCATTTGCAAAAGAATCTTCTTCTGCTGAAGCGAAATCTCCAAGTACACCCGGAATAAACCGAGAGACTGAATCAATCAGCGTCATGGCTGGCAATTCGCCACCCGTCATCACAAAATCACCAATCGACCATTCTTCGTCGACTTCTGATTGAATGATGCGCTCATCTACCCCTTCGTAGCGACCACAAATAAGAAGTATGTTCTCGTTTGTTGCCAACTCTTCAACACCTTTTTGGTCGAGTTTACGACCTTGAGGTGAAAGATAGATAACCTTCGTCTTTCCCGGTGATGCTTGCTTGGCAGTTTGGATAGTATCGCGCAAAGGCTGAACCATCATTAACATGCCAGGACCACCACCGTAAGGTCTGTCATCAACAGTGCGATGTTTATCATGAGTGAAATCACGAGGATTCCATGTCTCAATAGATAAAAGACCTTTTTTAACCGCTTGACCTGTTACTCCAAAATCAGTAACAGAACGGAACATTTCAGGAAACAGGCTTATTACGCCAACCCACATGTGTTCTCTCGCTCTGTAATTTGGAATTAGAATCCAGGATCCCAGTCAACTTCGATCCGTCGAGCTTCGCGATCAACTTTCTTGACCACTTGCTCTTCAAGGTACGGTACTAACCGTTCCTTTTGACCAAAAGCATCTTTAAGATTTGCTTTGATTACGAGAACATCGTTCGAGCCAGTCTCTAATAGGTCTGTGACCTTACCAAGGTCGTAACCTTTAGTAGTAAAAACTTGCATACCAAACAATTCACGCCAGTAGAATTCATCTTCTGACAATTCAGGTAACGAAGCAGGGTCAATAGCAATTTCAAAGTTAGTCATCAGTTGCGCGTCTTCACGAACATCTAATCCCGCTAGCTTACATACATAACCTTGGCCATGACGTTTCCAGCTCTCAACTTTGTACTCAACCCACTTGCCCTTTTGGTTTAAATACCAAGGGGTGTAATCAAATATGCTTTCAGCATTGTCTGTGTAGGAGAACACTTTAAGCCAGCCACGAATACCATAGGTAGACCCAAGTTTACCCATGACAATTCTATTGTTTTGCTCGCTCATAGTTTCTTTATCCTTCATCGACATAAGCTATTTCTCTTTAAAAAAGAATTAAGCCGCTTTTTGAGCGTCTTTAACTAGCTTAGCTACACGATCAGATAGAGATGCGCCTTGACCAACCCAGTGGTTAACACGATCTAGGTCTAGACGTAGACCTTCTTCTTGACCTTGAGCAGTAGGGTTAAAGAAACCTACTTTCTCGATGAAACGGCCAGTTACAGAGTTACGGCTATCCGCAACTACGATTTGATAAAATGGGCGCTTCTTTGCACCGTGACGTGCCAAACGAATGGTTACCATGTCGTCCTCTTTGCTTTCTTAATAAAATAATTAACCCCAAGTCTAAGTAATAGCTTGGGGTCTCGTGCCAAATTAAAGCCCCGGAATTTTACTCTTATTCCGGTGCAATGCAAGGGCTTTAGCTGTTTTTTCACCAACATAGCCACCATATACTTTCCGTGACACAGCTAACACTATGAAAAGTAACGTAGCTAAAGGTTACATTTATAGATTATCGGCCGAATGGGTTAAAGCCACCGCCCATACCACCACCGCCGCCCATCATACCTTGCATGTTGCGCATCATGCCTTTCATGCCACCTTTCTGCATCTTCTTCATCATCTTCTGCATTTGGGTGAATTGCTTAAGCATACGGTTTACATCTTGTACCTGTGTACCTGAACCAGCAGCAATACGCTTTTTGCGTGAGCCTTTGATTAGGTCAGGACGTTGACGCTCTTTCATTGTCATAGAGTTGATGATCGCTTCCATCTGCTTGAACATCTTGTCATCAACTTTATCTTTAACGTTGTCCGGTAGTTGGGACATGCCTGGAAGCTTATCCATCATGCCCATCATACCACCCATATTGTGCATCTGACCAAGCTGCTCACGGAAGTCTTCAAGGTCAAAGCCTTTCTTCTCTTTGAACTTCTTAGCCAGTTTCTCTGCTTTCTCGGTATCAACGTTTTTCTGTAGATCTTCAATAAGAGACAGTACGTCACCCATACCAAGAATACGAGAAGCTACACGATCTGGGTGGAATGGTTCTAGTGCATCAGTCTTTTCACCAACCCCTAAGAATTTAATCGGTTTACCAGTGATATGACGTACAGACAGTGCAGCACCACCACGCGCATCACCATCCACTTTCGTTAAGACAACACCGGTTAGTGGCAGCGCATCACCAAAAGCTTTTGCAGTGTTCGCAGCATCTTGACCTGTCATCGCATCAACAACGAACAGCGTCTCTACTGGATTAATTGCAGTATGAAGCTCTTTGATCTCGCCCATCATCTCTTCATCGATAGCCAAACGACCAGCGGTATCGACTAATAGCACGTCGTAGAACTTCTTCTTAGCGTGATCGATTGCAGCGTTGGCTATATCAAGAGGTTTTTGATCAGATGAAGACGGGAAGAAGTCTACACCAACATCGCTTGCTAACGTTTCAAGCTGTTTGATCGCCGCTGGACGGTAAACGTCGGCAGACACGACCAAGACTTTTTTCTTGTCGCGCTCGGTTAGAAGCTTAGATAGCTTACCTACCGATGTGGTTTTACCTGCACCTTGTAGACCTGCCATTAAGATAACGGCTGGCGGTTGCGCTGCTAGGTTCAGAGCCTCGTTAGACTCACCCATTACCGCTTCAAGTTCAGCTTGAACGATCTTAATGAATTCTTGCCCAGGTGTGAGAGATTTAGAAACCTCAACACCTACCGCACCTTCTTTTACGCGCTTAACAAAATCGCGGACAACAGGCAGCGCAACGTCGGCTTCAAGTAGTGCCATACGAACTTCACGCAGCGTCTCTTTAATATTGTCTTCGGTCAGGCGACCTTTACCGCTGATATTTTTCAGCGTTTTGGATAGACGATCCGTTAAATTATCAAACATAGTTTTCTCTTCGCTCAATCCTGCGACTATTACTGTGAGTATACATTAGCGTGGATTAGAGTCATACCCGTTGTAGAGCGTTAATCATCCGCGCTTGTGATGTGAGACATTGTTCACTTGGAATTGAGTGAGGTTCACCATAGCCCCAAAGAGCGATGCGAGGTATAATTCGTCTATTAGTAATCATTTAAATGGATACCATGGACAGTCTTATTGCGATCGCAGCAGCCTTTCTTTATACAATGGCGATTTCCACGATCATTCCAGGTCTCGTGCACCAAACAGGAATCCGTGTAAAAACGGTGTTTATCAGCGCCTTACTTGCGTTAGCTTTCCATGCTTGGTTGCTTGGCGATTTAATCTTTAATGCCAGTGGTCAAAACCTCAGTATCTTGAACGTTGCTTCATTAATTAGTTTAATCATCTCACTGGTGATGAGTGGTGCTATGCTCAAAACCCGACTGTGGTTTATCTTGCCAGTCGTTTATAGCTTCGCTGCGCTTAATTTGATGGCCGCAACTTTCCTTCCAAGCACATTCATCAAACATTTAGAGCATGATCCAAAACTGCTCGTACACATCTCTTTGGCTCTATTCTCATACGCAACGTTAACTATCGGTGCGCTATACGCCCTGCAACTTGCGTGGCTAGATCACAAACTTAAAAAGAAAAAAGCCTTAGTGATAAACCCTAACCTACCTCCATTAATGATGGTGGAACGACAGCTTTTCAAGATCATTCTTATCGGGAATGGCTTATTAACAGGTACATTGTTGACTGGGCTTATCTTCGTACAAGATATGTTTGCTCAAGGAAAGGCACACAAAGCCGTATTGTCGTTTATTGCTTGGGTTATCTACTCCATCCTTCTATGGGGCCACTATCAAAAAGGCTGGCGCGGACAAAAAGTCACATGGTTCGCATTAGCTGGCGCAGGCATGCTCACTTTAGCCTACTTTGGTAGTCGCTTCGTTCAAGAAATCATCCTAAGTTAATCCCCAAAATTAAAGGCAAGGTACCGCATCCCTTGCCTTTAAAATATTGAGTACGATATATTCAATTGACATCTCGACCATGTTCGGTCATAAATTAATCAAGATACACAAATAGGAAAAGAATAGTTTTGGACGACATATCAACGGGTATCTTATTTGCGCTACTCGCGTGTCTCATTGTAATTTCTGGTTACTTCTCTGGTTCAGAAACGGGCATGATGTCCCTGAACCGCTACCGTTTAAAGCACTTGGCCAATACGGGTCATAAAGGTGCCAAACGCGTAGAAAAACTTCTGAGCCGTCCAGATAGATTGATTGGCCTCATTCTCATCGGCAACAATCTCGTCAACATTCTAGCATCAGCGATTGCTACTATCCTTGGTATGCGTATCTACGGAGATATCGGTGTGGCTATCGCGACTGGTACTCTAACTCTGGTGATCCTTGTATTTTCCGAGGTAACACCAAAAACCATTGCCTCTCTATTTCCTGAACGCGTCTCCTACGCCAGCAGCATTTTATTGATGATACTAATGAAGGTAATGTCACCACTGGTGATCTTGGTTAACTTCATTACTAATGGCTTTATTCGTATATTAGGGGTCACAACCAGTCACGATGCGACAGATCACTTAAGCTCAGAAGAGCTCAGAACTGTGGTAAATGAGGCAGGAGGCCTGATACCTCAACGTCACCAAGATATGTTGGTCTCTATCTTAGATTTAGAGCACGTCACCGTGAATGACCTTATGGTGCCTCGAAATGAAATCACCGGCATCGACATCAATGACGATTGGAAGTCTATCGTCCGCCAACTCACTCACTCTCCTCATGGTCGTGTGGTTCTATACCGTGATCAGATAGATGAAGTGGTTGGTATGCTGAGGCTACGAGAAGCTTACCGTTTGATGCTTGAAAAAAACGAGTTCAATAAAGAAACACTTTTGCGCGCGGCAGACGAAATCTACTTTATTCCAGAATCCACGCCACTCAACATTCAACTGCTTAAATTCCAGCGCAATAAACAACGTATTGGTTTAATTGTCGATGAGTATGGCGATATCAACGGCTTGGTTACGCTAGAAGATATTCTTGAAGAGATCGTGGGTGAGTTTACGACTTCAATGACACCAAGCCTATCTGAAGAGATCACGCCACAAAGTGATGGCAGTTTTTTAATTGAAGGCAGTGCCAATATCCGAGACATTAATAAAGGCCTGCAATGGGCACTACCAACCAATGGCCCTAGAACACTTAATGGGTTGATATTGGAACATCTTGAGGACATCCCTGAGAGTCATCTTAGTGTTCAGGTTGCCAGTCACCCCATGGAAATACTTGAACTAAAAGAAAACCGTATCAAACTAGTACGCGTATTCCCGCAAGTCGTTAACGGGTAATAATAGGTGTAAGTGAGTCATAACTTAAACCACTATATTACGAAAACCCAAAAGGCCCGGTTCAATGAAGCGGGCCTTTTGATATCAAGATTCAATGTGGACTAAGAAGTGCTTAGTCAATTTTAAGCTCTTGAAGCATAGACTCTGGCAATGCCAGTTCATCATTCTTGTTTACAGAAATACCTGCAGCGATGATCGCGTTAGCGATCTCTTTCGCTTCATCCAAAGAGTGCATTGCCGCGGTACCACATTGGTATTCGTTCAGTTCAGGGATCTTATTTTGATTCTCAACTTTCAGTACGTCTTGCATTGCAGCCAACCATCCGTCTGCCACTTGTTGCTCTGTAGGCGTACCAATCAGGCTCATGTAGAAGCCAGTGCGACAACCCATCGGTGAGATATCGATGATCTCTACATCTGAGCCGTTCAATTGATTACGCATGAATCCAGCGTATAGGTGCTCTAGCGTGTGGATACCTTTCTCAGATAGGATATCTTTGTTTGGCGCGGTAAAACGCAAGTCAAACACAGTGATGGTATCCCCTTTTGGGGTTTGCATTGTTTTCGCGACACGAACGGCTGGTGCGTTCATGCGTGTATGATCAACAGTGAAACTATCTAATAAAGGCATTACTCTTCTCCATGACGGTTGGCTTTAGAAAAACCAACTTCGATTGTCTTCCAGTTCTTTGCGGCACTGTTTCAGTTGCCATCCATAATCTTTTGCTTGCTGTTCGACTTTGCGAGCCACCTTAATCAAAGATGGTTTGCTTTTGTATGATTGACGCTTATAACCACCACGCCCTTCATGATAGGCCAGATATTGGTTATACGGGTCCCACAACGAGATACCAAGCTGACGACGAGTCTCGCTGGTATACCAACCAATGAACATCAATGAATCATCGAAATTGGTTCTTGACCCACCGTTATTGGTCGCTTTTTGAAAGTCTTCCCAAGCAGGATCTTGCGCTTGCGCATACCCGTAGGCGCTGCTTACCCGCCCCCAAGGGATAAAGCCAAGAAGGTAATCTTTGGGTGGGCGTGCATCATGACGAAAGCTACTCTCTTGTTTCACAAAAGCCATCGCTACGTTAATCGGCGTGCCCCACTCTTTTTGCATATCCAATGCACCTTCATACCATGAAGAGTGCTCTCTGAAAATACTGCACAGATTACCTTGCTGCTTAGGTGGCGGTGTTGCACATCCAACCAATAAACTAGAGACAACACCAACAGTCACCACCGGTGACCATTTACCACTTACATGAATAGGTTGACCTAATAAGGCTTGCTTCCTTTCCACCAAAGTCTCGCTATGCTTTTAAATACGAAAAGTAATCCGCTAAGAAGCTATCAAAATCTTGAGTGCTGGCTTCTTCACTTTGCTGTTGATCAATCACTGAACGTCGAACTTCGGCTTCCATCAACTCAGCTGAATACACTTTATATTGGTGTGCTGTATGTTGTTGAGCGTAAGCATTTCCTAATGCGCAGCCTACTTTACCTAAGCCACCCAGTTTTTTGGTCTCTTCTAGCAACTGGCCCGAAATAGTCAGTTCAGGGTTGTCAATCCAAGATCCCAGCGTATCACAAGTTTCTTGATATGCACGACCACCTTGCTGAGCGTCCATCATTTCTGCAATAGAACGTAGGTCTTTGAAGACTCGCTTCGCCCAATCTTGCAGAGACAATCGCTCGCCATTACAACCAATTTGAAGCTCTAGGCCAACTTGACGACCTTCTAATATCACCTTGTTCCAGTTATCACGCCAGCATTCCAACTCACAGTTATCCATCTCCGCAGAATCCGTTAACACGCTCCACGTTAAGAATAGGTCGAGGAAGCGGACCTGCTGTTCATTAATACCAATTGAACTGAATGGGTTTACGTCTAAAGAACGAACTTCAATATATTCGACACCGCCACGCGCGAGTGCTTCTGATGGCTTCTCACCACTTTTTGCGACACGCTTAGGACGAATTGGCGCATAAAGCTCATTCTCGATTTGAAGAACGTTACTATTCAACTGACGGTATTCACCATCAACTTTAGTACCAATTTCGGCAAACTCTTCCGATGGTGTCCGAATCGCTTGGTTCAATCCGTCTAAGTACTGTTCTAGGCTATTAAAGTCAATTTTCAGCACACTTTGTGCACTGTTAGTATAGCCAAGATCGCTCAGACGTAGTGCTGTTGCATTTGGTAAGTACAGCGTTTCGCCTATCTTTTCAAAAGGTAGCTTTGTCTCTCTCCCTTTGATGAAAGAAGGACATAGTGCAGGCGAAGCACCGAAGAAATATGGGATTAACCAACCAAAACGGTAGTAATTACGAATCAAACCAAAGTAAGCATCGGACTTAGATTTACAACGCACTTCTTCTGTTTGCTCTCCAAACAAGCTATCCCAAAAACTATCTGGGAAAGAGAAGTTGAAGTGAACACCGGAAATAATCTGCATCAGACTACCGTAACGACGCTTTAAGCCTTCGCGATATAGCGTCTTCATCTTGCCGTTATTAGAGGTGCCGTATTGAGCGAGCTGAATATAATCTTCACTGCCTACGTAGCAAGGCATAGAAAGCGGCCACATCTTTTCGCCATCTAACTTGGTTTGTGTGAAATGGTGGATATCAGACAATTGATTCAAAAGCGTCGGAACGTCGTTAGAAACAGGTGTAATAAACTCCAGTAACGACTCGGAAAAATCGGTCGTTACCCATCCGTTCATCAACGCAGATCCCAAAGCTTTTGGGTGCGGCCCAGTAGCAAGGTGCCCATCCTCCGTGTAGCGTAACGTTTCCCTTTCAACACCACGACCAAATTGAGAAAAGGTCTTAGGGTTGGTTGCAACTTGCTTTAGTCGCGCAGCAAAATCAGTCAAAATTCAGTTCACTTATCTTATATCGTTCTGATTAGAACTATCATAAATTAGGTTGGAGGAGAAAAATAGAGTCTTTTCCCTCCCCCTTTAATGTGTACTCTAACGAATGATTTCAAGCTCTTCTATTGGAATATCTAACTTTTCTAGTTGAGGACGAAGCGAAGTCGCGTCGCCAACCACTATTATTTGATAATCATTCGGGTCAAACCATTTCTTCGATAGTTCGTTTAAGGTCTCTTTTGAAACCGTTTCAACTATCTGATTACGCTGTTGTAGGTAATTTTCATCAAGGCTCAATGCGACAATATTACTCAATAACCCAGCCTTTTGACTTGGCGTTTCATATTTAAGTGCATCTTGTTGACCGACAGCAAGGCGCATAAATTTCACCTCTTCGTCAGTTAATCCACTTTGACTAAATTCATTCAGTTCATTAGTGAACTCCTGAATCGATGGAACTGTCGCATTGGCTCTTACCTGCGCGCTAAAAACTACCGCACCAGTTTCACGAGTACTCGCGAAATAACCGCTTGCACCGTAAGTGTAAGCTTTGTCTTCACGTAGGTTCTGGTTGATACGGCTATTGAAGTTACCGGCTAAGTTAAAGTTAGCCAGTTGGCTCAAGTACAATTCACCCGTCGCATCAAACGGCAGGCCCTTACGAACCAAGCGAACAATGCTTTGCGGCGCACCCGGTTTATCAACTAAGTACAGGTGCTGACCAGAAAGTTCTTTGATAATCTGAGGGCGCGTTAATGGTGCTGCATCGCCTTGCCACTGTTCAAAGAATTGTAGCTGTTTCCCTACCTCTTTCTTCGAGATGTCTCCCACAACAACAATATTGGCACCTTCTGGTGTGTAATGTTGCGCATAGAATTTTTTCACATCGTCTAAGGTCAATTTCGATAGAGATTCCTTAGTACCATCACTTGCGCGAGCAAAAACAGTGTCACCAAACAGCACTTCACGGGTTGCTTGAGAAGCCATCCAGCTTGGCTGCTGATGCTGATACACAACGCCTTCTAGCATCTGCTTCTTAACACGTTCGAAGTCTTGTTCATCAAACTTAGGCTCAAACAGAATCTCTTGTACGATCGCTAAGGTTTGAGGCAGGTTTTTCTCTAGCGTCGAGATTGAAATGTCCGTGGTGTAACTGCCCGCACTGATACTAACGCTGCTGCCAAGCTTATCTAATGTTGCCTGTAGTTCTTCAACGGTTCGTTTGGTTGAGCCTTCCTCCATCATAGAAGCCGTTAGGTTTGCTAGGCCTTCTTGCCCTTTGCGAACATAACGCTCGCCAGCTGGAAGTTGAATCTGTAGCTGTACTGTCGGTGTTTCACTGGTCACAGTACCAATCAAGTCCGTGCCATTTGCAAAGTGCATGCGGTACAACTCAGGCATCGTCGCTTTAACACCAAAGGTTACTTCTGGCATTACGCTGCGATCAAAGGTATTTGGTGCTTTTCTGAAATCGAGCTGATCTTCAGTGACTTTGGCATATTCAGGTAACGTGCGAGTTGGAGTGGTGAATGTAGCTTCGCGAACCGCTAGCTCAAGTCGCTTCTTAGGTACAACACTGAGTGTCACCTTGTGTTTACCCTCGATAAAGTCTTGATAAGCTTTACTTACACTATCGGGAGTCACCGCGCGGATTTGATCCAGTTGTGATTCAATACGATCAGGCTGGCCATAGAAGGTTTGATTAGACGCGAGTTGTGAAACCTTACCTTTCACACTTTGCAATGCAAAAACCGCATCCGCTTCTGCCATACCGGTGATCTGGTCCAAACGATCTTGTTCAACGCCCTCTTTCGAGAATTGCTCTAGGGTATCCATCAATTCTTTATTAAGAACCGTCAAATCGCCTTTTTCACCTGAGTTGCCCATCGCATATACATACGTGGTACAAGCTAATTCAGCACAATCATGAAAAGATCCTGCGCTGACTGCTTTCTGTGTTTTAACCAAGTTTTGATACAGGTAACTGTTGGTGCCAGAACCTAACACGTTAGACAGTGCATTCAGGGAAGCTTGTGTCTCTTCACCGCGATACGTTGTTGGCCAACCGACCAGTACCATCGGCTGACGAATATTATCTTCTAAGGTGATGTACTTATCTTCTGTTAGCACGGCAGGTTGTTTCTCTGCAGCCCTAACTTCTGGGCCTTGAGGGATAGGGCCAAAGTACTTGTTAACCCACTCTAGCGTGTCATCAACGTCGATATCACCACCAATCGTTAACACAGCATTATTTGGGCCATACCAACGTAGGAAGAACGCCTTAAGGTCATTCACATCAACACGATCGAGATCTTCCACATAACCAATTGGCTGCCATGAATACGGGTGACCTTCAGGGTAAAGCGCCTCACCCATGCGCTCCCACATCAAGCCATAAGGACGGTTTTCATAACTTTGAGCACGTTCGTTTTTAACCGTGCCTCTTTGAACTTCAAATTTCTTCTGAGAAACCGCATCCAATAAGAAACCCATTCGGTCTGATTCTAACCACAACATTTTCTCAAGTTGGTTAGATGGAACGGTTTCAAAGTAGTTGGTACGGTCACGATTAGTGGTACCGTTTAACGAACCACCCGCTTCGGTAATGATCTTAAAGTGTTGCTGGTCACCGACGTTCTCAGAGCCTTGAAACATCATGTGTTCAAAGAAGTGAGCAAAGCCCGACTTACCAATCTGCTCACGAGCAGAACCCACATGATAGGTCACATCCACATGCACAAGAGGATCAGAATCATCCGGAGAAAGAATAACGGTTAAGCCATTATCCAATTGATACTTGGTGTAAGGAATCACCACTTTGTCTTTAGAAGGCTTAACTTCTTCGACTAGAGTGACGCCTTCTGGCAATGAAGAAAAGAAAGATGTTGAGCTAGGTACATTGTAAGAACAGCCGGCAATGGCGATAAGAGAAAATGTACCAAGTAAAACCTTTTTCATAGGTTCTCCTTAGAAAAAACCGAAGTAGATAGCAGTAAGTAGACTGTAGCGAGCGGCTTTGCCAATCGCTATCAAAATAACGCTAGGGATAAATTTCATTCTTAGCCAACCCGCGGCCAGACACAAAGGGTCACCAATAACGGGTAACCAACTGAATAACAGCGTCCAGTAACCATAACGGCTCAGCCACGCCATAGCCTTATGACCATGTTTTTCAGATTGAGTTCGATTAGGCAACCACAAACCAACCCAATAATTAGTAAGACCGCCAAAAGTATTGCCGAGTGTCGCCACTAGAATAATCGATGAGACAGAGAACTGCTCTAAACTCAATGCCGCAACAAGACTGGCTTCTGAACCGCCGGGCAGTAACGTGGCACTTAAGAAGCCACTGATGAAGAGTACCCAAAGCGCCGAGTCAGAGAACCACAGCGCTATGTTTTCAAAAAGAGAATTAAAGAACTCTAGCACTGCATATCAACCTTCTTGCATTTTAAGTAGTACCTTGCCTCTTGTATGTCCGGTTTCAACCTGAAGATGAGCCGATTGCGCTTCGTCTAACGAGTAGATACCTTGAATCTCTGTTTTAAGCAATCCGACACTGACCATGTAAAGCATGGTGTCCATTTGCTCAGGGTTTGGCTCCACCAACATGCCTGATGCAGTAAAACCTAATAATTTCGCTTTCTCGCAGATCAACTCTGCCGATAGAGTAGGAACAGTGACCACTCTCGCACCATCTTTCAGGCACTTCAATGCGTCAAGCGCTGTATCGCCACCGACCAAATCAATCAGTACATCAACATCAGAAACTCGCTCTGAAGCTGGGGCAAATTTATAGTTGATGGCATGAGCGCCTAGCGTTGCAAGATAGTCGAGGTTAGCTTCGCTGCAGGTCGTGTAAACCTCAGCTTTTGCTGCCACTGCAATTTGAACAGCAAGGTGACCAACGCCGCCCGCGCCCGCTAAGATAAGCACGCGATCGCCTTCCTTCACTTCGACTTTATTGAGCGCTTGGGCTGCTGTTTGGCTCGCAAGTGGTAATGCTGCTGCCGCTTCTAGGGTAACAGAGTCAGGAACCATGCTTAATGCCGCTTCTGGGACACATACATATTGGCTGTAGCCGCCACCTTGCAGTGGGAAACCAATAAAGCCTGCCACGTTATCGCCAACAGTAAAACGTTTAGCCTGATCGCCTAGCGTGATAATTTGTCCTGAAATATCGTAACCAGGCACCCAAGGAAGGTTATCTTTGTTTTGTGCAGCAGCCCAACCAAGACCTGCTCGGGTTTTGACATCAATCGGATTAATGCCCGAAAAGGAAACTTTAACCACCACTTCTCCAGCCTTAGGCTCAGGAATCGCACCGGTTTGAATACTAAGGTTTTCGACGCCGCCGAATTGAGTTATCGCAATCTGTTTATTTTCCATTTCCACATTTCCTTGATTGATAAAAGCTCTAGTGAGCATGCACCCTCATTAACAAAAAGAAAGGGATGCGAAAGCATCCCTTTGACTATAAACCATTTAATAAGGCTAAGTTAACCGCTCATTCGTAAATTGACGACCAATTAACGTAACGATACATGACTCAGCAAAACCACTAGCCCACGAGAGCTAATAGAATACCCGCCGCAACCGCACTACCAAGCACACCTGCTACGTTCGGACCCATTGCATGCATCAACAAGAAGTTCTGAGGGTTTGCCTCAAGTCCAACCTTGTTGACAACACGAGCCGCCATCGGAACCGCAGATACACCAGCTGCGCCAATTAATGGGTTGATGTCTTCTTTCGAGAAGCGATTTAGAACCTTCGCCATCAATACACCACCCGCCGTACCGATACTGAACGCCACCGCACCTAAACCTAGAATACCTAGCGTCTCTAAGTTCAAGAACGTATCCGCTTGAAGCTTAGAACCAACACCGAGACCAAGGAAAATAGTCACAACGTTAATCAGTTCGTTTTGAGCTGTTTTTGAAAGGCGATCCACCACACCCGCTTCACGCATTAAGTTACCTAGGCAAAACATACCTACGAGAGGTGTTGCTGAAGGTAGGAACAAAATCGTCATCAGTAGTACAGCAAGTGGGAAAAGAATCTTCTCGACTTTACTAACGTGACGAAGTTGAGCCATCTTAATCTTGCGCTCTTCAGGAGACGTTAACGCTTTCATGATTGGTGGCTGAATGATAGGAACCAAAGCCATGTAGCTATAAGCCGCTACTGCAATGGCACCTAGTAGGTCAGGAGATAACTTACTCGCCAAGAAGATCGCGGTTGGGCCATCGGCACCACCAATGATCGCAATTGACGAAGCATCTGCCATTGAGAATTCCATTCCTGGAACATAGTTCAGCAAGATCGCGCCAAATAGCGTTGCAAAGATACCAAACTGAGCCGCAGCCCCTAGCCACAACGTTTTAGGGTTCGCAATCAACGCACCGAAGTCCGTCATCGCACCAACACCCATAAAGATCAGCAGTGGGAAAATACCGGTCTCAATACCAATGTAGTAAACGTAGTAAAGCAAACCGCCGGGCTCAGTAAACCCAGCATTTGGAATGTTTGCTAATACAGCACCAAAACCAATCGGTAGTAGAAGTAACGGTTCAAATCCTTTACGAATTGCCAAAAACAACAGTAAGCAACCAATCAGCATCATACAGATTTGGCCAAACTCAAAGTTAGCAATCCCTGTTTCCGACCATAAGGTCATCAATCCTTCCATGCTACTCCCTTATGCTAAACTTAGTAGTGGAGCGCCTACAGTAACTGCATCGCCTTCTTTAACATTCAACTCTTGAACGATACCACCACGAGCAGCACGAACTTCCGTTTCCATCTTCATTGCTTCTAGGATAAGCAGAACATCACCTTCAGCAACCTCAGCCCCCGCCTGAACGATGACCTTAAAAATGTTCCCCGCAAGTGGAGCAGGAACCGCTTCAGCGTCAGAAGCTACTACTGGTGCAGCCTGAGCCGCTTGAGTATGTTTTGCTGATGGCGCCACTGATGTAAGTTCACCTTGTGGGCCAACTTCAACATCATAAACTTGACCATCCACCTTCACGCTGTAGCTTTCAATGCCACCAGAAGCTTGTACAGGAGCAGCTACAACTGGAGCCTCTGTTTCTAGCATTGGTGCAGGTTCAAATGCTTCAGGGTTACGACGATTCTTAAGGAACTTAAGACCAACTTGTGGAAACAATGCGTAAGTAAGCACATCATCAACCGTATCTTCAGCGAGTGAAATGCCCTCTGATTTCGCTTTCTCTAACAGATCCGTCGTTAACGTATCCATTTCAGACTTAAGTAAATCAGCAGGACGACAAGTAATCGGCTCTGCGCCATCCAATACTTTCGTTTGCAGTTCTACATCAACCTCAGCAGGAGCTTGACCGTATTCACCTTTCAGTAGACCAGCAGTTTCTTTCGTGATGCTCTTATAGCGTTCACCTGTTAAGACGTTAATAACCGCTTGAGTACCGACAATCTGAGACGTTGGTGTTACCAAAGGAATGTACCCAAGCTCTTTACGTACGCGAGGGATCTCTTCGAGCACTTCGTCCATACGGTCGGCTGCGCCCTGTTCTTTAAGCTGGCCTTCCATGTTGGTTAACATGCCGCCAGGAACCTGAGCAATCAAGATACGTGAATCAACACCTTTTAGCTGACCTTCCCATTTCGCGTATTTTTTACGTACATCACGGAAGTAAGCCGCGATGGGTTCGATCTGATCAAGCTTAAGATTGGTATCACGCTCTGTACCTTCTAACATCGCAACAACCGTTTCGGTTGGCGTGTGACCGTAAGTACAGCTCATTGAAGAGATAGCCGTGTCTAGAATATCGATACCCGCCTCAACGGCTTTAACCGCTGTTGCAGTCGATAGACCGGTTGTCGCGTGGCTATGCAACGCTAGAGGAACGTCACACGATGCTTTGATACGTGTAATCAGCTCTTCCGCTTCATAGGGCTTCAATAAACCTGACATATCTTTGATACATAGTGAGTGACAACCTAGGTCTTCTAGACGCTTAGCCAAATCAACCCAAGTATCTGAGTTGTGAACCGGACTGGTTGTATAAGACAACGTACCTTGAGCGTGGCCACCAACGTCGATCGTTGCTTTCACTGCTTTTTCAAAGTTACGTACGTCATTCATCGCATCAAAGATACGGAATACGTCCATGCCGTTTTTATGGGCACGTTCAACAAATTTTTCTACTACATCATCCGCGTAGTGACGGTAGCCCAATAGGTTTTGACCACGCAGTAGCATCTGCATTGGTGTGTTTGGCATCGCTTTTTTCAGCTCACGCAAACGCTCCCATGGATCCTCGCCAAGAAAACGGATACACGAATCAAACGTCGCGCCGCCCCAAGTCTCAAGTGACCAGTAACCGACTTTATCCAGCTCAGCCGCAATTGGCAGCATATCTTCGATACGCATACGAGTAGCAAATAGTGACTGGTGCGCGTCACGAAGTACCACATCTGTGATAGCTAGTGGTTTAGACATGCTCATAAACTCCTTTTTAATCCTTTAAATGCTACTTAGCAGTAGACGCACGGTATTGATGAACCGCGGCCGAAATTGCTGCCACAACTTGTGGACTAACAGCTGAAGGGTTTGATTGTGATTTTTGATTTTTTTTAGGTGCTGCGATCGGCTCTGGTACTTCTTCTGGTACCAGTTTTGACATCAACCGAACGAGGTAAACTAGAATAGTTAGGAAAATAAAGACAACGGACATCCCCGTTATCATTAGAGTCGCCGCATCTCCTAGCAGGCTTCCAATATTAGTCATGTTGCTTCCTTTCTTCGTCATCCTGACATATGACAGGATTTCAGCGAATAGTGATCCCGACCCATGGATTATCTCGATTGGTAAAAGTTTGTCAATTTTGTTTAAGGTTCTGTTACGGATAACGCACACATAGGGTTAATTATTCGCCGTTCAGATCACATAAATCTGTCAAATACGTCATTTTTAGGTATTTAAACTGTGACTTAAAAGAGGCTTTGCTAAGAATTGATATGGGAAAGGTAGAATAATAAAGAAGCACTATATAATTACTTTAAATACAACAAGTTAAACCCTGAGCAAATTTAACATTATCGCAACAAAATTACAGCAGATATAAAAAAAGCCTCGTATAAACGAGGCTTTTTTTAATAATGTGGCGCGCTCTGGAGGATTCGAACCTCCGACCGCCTGGTTCGTAGCCAGGTACTC